>NZ_JARLJK010000062.1:0-13100 GCF_031291215.1 Silvimonas sp. | reverse complement strand
TGCGACGCCTGCGGCTCTGCCTTCCTGGCGCCCGCGCCCAGCCCCCTGCGCTGGCCGTAGCCGCCTCTAGCCACGGCATCCGCCACCGCCATCTGGTCCTCCTCAGTGAAGTGCAGGCGGGGTTGCATGAAAAAGTGTTACAGTCCGGTCCGGGAGAGGGACGCAGCTTTTTTTGTTCCAATTTCTGCGCGCGATGCACACCAGCTAACTGAGACCACAGTCGCCTCAGCGCAAGGCATGGACACTCACTGGCGAGTCACGCGGGGGCGTTTGGATCGCACCACTTTTAACAGGCCCTTCGGCGGATTAGGGGCGACTTTTTGGGGGAGGGCGGCGTAGCCCTAGGCCTGCAATATTCGGGATAATTATTCTGGGACCGGTTTTGGGGTTCTTGGGGGTGAAAAATCCGAAAAGCTTAGCCTCCGCCGGTAAATTTTGCAAATTTTTAGAGATCCAGGGGGTTCAAAATCGCTAAGAAACTGCTAGGCCAAACTTTGTCGACGTCCCCTCTCCCTCCCCAGTACCCGAATAAATCCCCAATAAATACTGTGATATATATACATATGTATAAACACGCTGGAGGGCTTGGAACAGGGGGGGACCATGGCCTGGGTGCGGTGCGGGCAGCATGGCCCAGTTCTAAACAAGGTACCGCACTGGAGGCATAGTAGGACGGCCCTTGCTCGTGGACGCTGCTGGATGTTCCTGCTCGACATCTGGTAAAACATGAGGTGGAGGCGCCTGCACACAAATGACAAAACAGCAAGCGTCAGCAACATCGGCACAAGATCGACAGAAATGGAGCGGCGCACCGGCTGTGCTGGCCTCGGCCGCTTGGGCAGTGGAGGAGAAGCCAACAACACTGCAGCAGGTGCTTCAGGTGCAACGGGCTGAACATGGCGCTTGTTACCCACGCCATCAGCCCTCACGCTGACAATCGGTGCGGCAGGCGGGGCTTGTGGCATTGCTGCTTGGGATGGGGCTGGAGCAGGCAGGGGCGGAACGACTGGTTCGCGTGTGTTGCTCACGGCTGCTTGAAGGATGGGCTTCCGCGCCTCCTTCAACTCGCTGCTGAAACGGGCAAACAAGGACTTGATGTTCTGGGCCGTGGGCTTCTCCAGTTGGGCGGCAGTGAACTTGGGGTTTGTGCTGGTGCGGAGAAGATCCAGTGCCTCAACTTCGTTCCACTTCTTCATCGCCCCAGGCGCATTGCCCTCATCAAACAGGCGCTTGATGAACGCCCGCACAGCAGGATCGAATCGCGATGAGTCCTTCTTCGGCCTGCGGGCAAAGCCTCGGGGGAGGGGGGGACACACCACCATATCAGCGTCAAGCAGTCTCAAGCGCGTTGGAGGCGCGTCCGTGGGCTTGTCGGTCAGCACCAATCGTTTTGCTTGGTTCAGAGCGGACATTCCCGAAATGACTGACGACGGCTCTCCCTTGCACTGGTGTCGCCTCAAGCCCCACGCAGACACAAGTTCACAACAGGTGCGGCAGCGGTAGAAGGTTCCAACCTTGGGGATGATGATGACTTCATCCGTGACAACGACATCAAGCTGATCGTCGCCAGCATCGCCATCAGGGGCGCCATCGCGCGTCTCCTCCACCACCTCAGTCTTGTACTTGGGCTCCCACGAGCGGGACAAAGCGAGCTTTGTTGGTTCCAACATCGCGTGCTTGAGCACGCACCCGGACAGACACCAGAAACCGGCTGGCTTCGTCCGCAGCTCGGCGGGAATGGCAGCCTCCAAAACCTCCCGACTGAGGCGCCGGGAGCTGGGCGCCTCTGAAACAACACCGTAGCGACGCACTTCGACATATGCGTTGAAGTCCTCGGGTGCTGGAGGGTACATAACACACCGGGCGAGCGCCAAGCCGACCACCTTCTCCTTGAGCTCCACTGCTTCCAGCCGCTTCAACCGCTCAGCGTTTACCACCACCCCCGCAACCATTGTGTTGATTGGCGGCTTGTCTTTCAGTGCCGTTATCAGCTGATCTGGTGTCAGGATGTCGTTGCCCCGATGGACGTACTCTGCAAACACAGACAAGAGAAGAACGATTGACAAACCCATGCACCCACGCGCACGCACACACACACACACACACACACACACACACACACACACACACACACGCACACACACACACGCACGCCGACACGGACGCACATACACGTACATACGCCCCGTGCTCCCACCGCACCCACACACACGCGCAAGCGTGCGCACATGCACACACAACACACAACGCACAACACACAACACACAACACACAACGCACAACGCACAACACACACACACACCACACACACACACACACACACAACGCACAACACACAACACACACACACACACACACCACCACAACCACAACCACCACACACACACACACACACACACACACACACACACTCCGCACCTCGACATTTTTCACTCATGACTCCAAACGCTGCGTCCAGGAATGTTTTTCCGTCGCCGGCCTCATTCCGCACGAACTGTGTGATGCGCACACCGACAGCTTCGCACACGTACGGGAGCATGAAAGCCAGCGTGGCACCAACGTATGAAGGGCCGTTGTCCTGCACAGACACGGGGCCAGAGACACAGTAAGAGCGCACTCATACGTCAGCATCCACAACGCGCACAAAAGTGCCAAACACGCAGCGCACAGCTACTCACACACAATGACAGGGCACGCACCGACTGCAGGGACACGGTGGCGGTGTCAGGGAACATTTCCTTCACCCTCGTAATGATTGAGTCCACCATTGCCAGGCCGACAGCTGTATTTTGTTGGTCTGTCCCGATGAGGATGTCGTGCATGTAGTACACTTGAAAAGGATGCAGGGTGGCGGTGCCGGCATCCTGCGGGACTCCGGCAAACATGGCATTCCGTGCGCGGCGATTGACCACAATGGCGGCACCATGCCACGCCATGCCACGCTTCCCAAAATGATCTGACTGCACTTCTCTGAATCTCATGGCGAGGAACTTCATCTGCGCCAACGTTACAAGATCTCACACACGAGAACAGTGCAGGGTAATGGAGGGGGGGAACACACCTTGAAGTCCACAACAATGTGGACATGATGCGGGTCTTCTTCTACTTGGCGCTCGAGACGTTTCAGCGCGTACGCCTGCACGTTGCACCGCAGCATATGGCTGTAGAGCCTAGCCAGCTTGAGCCCACAAGCGTCAGCACGCGGAAGCCACTGCTCGCTGTCTGGCGGGGGTGTGTCCAGGGCTGACATTGCACTCCTGAGACCAGCACGCAGGTCATCCACAACCTGACGTGTCTCACTGCAGTCGCGGCACCGCGTGCACATGAATTCCTCAGGAGGGGGTTGGATGATGTGGCCGTTCCACGGATCCTTGGCCTTGCTTGGGGCCTTCTTCTTGGTCGCCGCTGGAGGTGGGTGTACGCCGGCGGCTGCCTGGCTTCTGACATTGTTGTCCCCGCCGGCATCGTTATCGGAACCATCGGATTCAGCGCCCTCCCCCTTCCAAAAGACGTCCAGCTGAACAGGGTCGAACACATCTGACAGGGCGTGCTGGATGTTGTGGTGCACATCAAAGTACAGCGGGTTTTCCGCGATTGGGCCAGCATTCCAAATCTGAACAATCACCACAGCAACACAATGTCATCACCAACAATACCATATGTGCCCCACGCTACAGTACGCACGAACGCTGTGCGCATAGACAGGTGTGACGCACAGCACACACAGCGCTCTCACAGTAGAAACGGTGTGTGTGCGCGCACCTCAAAGCACTGAGCCCGGTACCCAATCTTCATGTGCTTCTCCGCAGCGTCTATGCTCTCTAGAAGCCGTGCCCGGTGCGCCTCAGGGAGGGTGAACTGCGCAAGCGTACGCATTTCCTGAAAATTCTTCGCGCCGCACTCCAGGGCGACCGCATCCACCGTCCCCCACGCCTGCGCCAGTAAGCACACTCGCGACATGAATGCAATTACACAGTACAGCACAATCTGCCATACCTGTTGCGCCTTGCCAGTAATGGCGGTGACAACGCCGAAAAACACAGTCCGTCCAACCTTCAGCTCCTCAGGGATGGCCTTGTCCTCAGCGTAGTCCTGGTACATCCCAGAAATAGTGTCCAGTCGCTGCTTGGCTTTCACAACGTGATACTCTCCATCAACATAAACCCGCATGGAGTCCCAACTCAAACGGGCAACATGACGGTGGGCGAAACTGACCAGCTGAGCGACAGCATCTGGGGAGGTAGCCTGACGGGAGATGGGGGCATTGGTCAGTGGCAGGCCGGACATCAGTCTGAGAGCCGCCTTCTTGCTGCGGCGTTGGGCCTTCTCCGAATCAAACACCGGGGCACGTGGCTCCACAGGGACCAGTTCCTCCTTCCCCACCTCCACTGCCGCGTGGTACTCTTCCACACTGGCCTGGTAAGCAGCTTCACGCTCGTGGAACGCAGCTTGACGTTTCTCAAACTGCAGGGCGAGGACATCTTGGCGCAATGTGGCCGGTACATAGGCGAAAACTGCCTCCACCGCCCTAGATGCAGTGCCATCAGAGTCACTGGACATACCCGCAAGCATCGCTGATGCGGTCTCAGTCACAGTGGCAAGGAGCTCTGCTGGATCCGGCTGAGGTGAGGGCACCATGCGCTTCGACACCAAGGCCCACATGCCCATTGGGTCGTTCGGGCAAAGAGCGAGAAGGCACTGAGTGACCATCTGTACAGCCAGTTCGGTGAGACGCCGGACGCCTCGGCGGTCGTCGGCAGCACGCAGGTCCGATGCCATTCGTACCGGCCTCGAGTCACGCAGTGGGTCAAAATGGACACCAAGGACACCCAGCAGGTTGACGAGGCGTCCAAGATCGTCGTCATCATCTTCGTCTTCTTTGTAAGCATCCGGCACACGCGCCGCCAGGGTGGCAGCGCGCACAGGCAGGGCACGGGGGAAGGCGATGGTCGTGGGGAGGCTGCACTCGCCGCCGTCCTCTTGACAGTGCGGCTTGCACTGGTTGCAAGTGACGCAGAAGCCCTTCGATTTGGCTGCAGTAGGAGGGCAGCCACAGGAGAGTGCTGCAGCGACGGGAGGCCCAGGCGGCGAGACTGGGACATCGGCTTGCGCGCTTGCGGGTCCTGCACCAAAGTGCCCTGCCCGGATAGTCCGCAGTTGGACTCCAAAACAAACACAACAGTTGAAGCAGCGCTTGCAGTCGAAGGTGGAGACACAGAGGCGGCGCTTGGTGTGCGTGCACGGGGTGATCGTTGGGCTGCCCATCAAGTCTCGGATGTCAGCTTCTGAGAGGATGGCGTCATGCTGCATGGGTAGAAGGCACGAAAAACATGAGAATTAGACGGCACCAGGGTTAGGGGGATAGAGCGGCAGCGGACCGCGCCCTTGTTGCCCTCTGGCTTGCGGTTCGACATGGGTTCTTGTCGTGGTGCAGATTTTTCGGGCTGTGCGCCGTGCAGCCGTGCAGCGGTGCGAGGAGAAGGAGAGAAGAAGGAAGGAAAGAGAGAGAGAAAGAGAAGAAGAGGAGGGGGAGGGGGGGGAAAGGGGGCTTGCCCCCACGGAGTGGGTTTGCCCACGCTCGCGGCCGCAAAGCCGGCGCGGCCGAAGGCCGCGCGGCTTTGTGGCCGCGAAAAATTTTTTACACTATATATTCTTCACCTGTAGCCAACAATATACGAGCAGACACAGAGGGGGGAGCCTCCAACCCTATGCTTGGGAGGGCATTCCGAGCGCGTACTCGACGCCAGTGCGTAGCTCCAGTAAATCCCCGCTTGCCAGCCTGCTGTTGGTGTCACAATATGTCCAAATCTGCGGCTGAAGGCCCCGCCGCCGCAGTGCCGCGACAAAAAGGGGAACATTATTCCTACCGGCGGAGATGTGTTTTTTGGGGGTTACAGGGGCCAAGCGATTTTAATTAGATTTTTCCCTAATTTTTTGACAAATTGCAGGGGGGGTGGTACGCCGGGGGGTCGCCCGTTCTTAGCCGAAGGGCCTGTTAACTGTCATGTTGGAGTTTCGCTGCCGATCCCAGCACCCGGGACGCCGACAGCCATTCATCACCTCCGCCCCACTCCACCACTTCCACTCCGTATTGCGTAAAGCTTCCCTGTGTCTGCACGCCCCTCCCCTTGCGCCCTGCGGTCTTCAACCCCTGTCCGGCCAGTGGCCTGGTTCGAATTGGGGCTGCGTTCGAGCTCGGTGACTGCGGCGCCGGCACCACTTGCACACTGCGAGTCACACTGGCAGGGACATGACGGCCAGCTCCCTTAACCCTGGCGTTCACCCTCTTGTCCCATCTGCACAAGCGCTGACGCAGCAACAACACCAGCACCACCAGTACAACCAAGGCCACACACCCGACCACAATTCCCACCGCCTGCCACCTCCCTGCACTCGTCCCATACGCAATTCGAACAGCAACGCAAGGCGCGCAGTTGGGCCCGCCGCAATCCACGCCCTCCTCATTCCCGTCCCGCCTCCCGTCGTCGCAGGACACCAACACACCCGGCAGGCCCACACACACTCTGCTCAGGTCCTCTGGATCCACTCCCCACACGAAGTCCACCGCGCACTCCTCACACGCGTTGCCCGCGTAGCCAGTGTTGCACACACACGTGGCAGCGGCCGCGACACACGTGCCCACACTGGAGCACACCGTCTGATAGCCCTGTGTATTGATGCCGACGGGACAGGTGCCTTGGTAGGCGGGGCAATCTCGCAAGCATCCAAATGTACACCGCGGGTCTGTGCACTCTTCGCCGCGCTCGCATCTCGTGTTGCCACACACTGCAGGGTACAAACATCCACAATAACATCAACAAAAACAGACCCGTCGCCACAGCAGCGCGTTACAACACACCTGACGTGCGATTAATGGCGGGAGCGGAAGTAAGGACAAACGTCCCAAGGGACATGACGCCAATGACGAGATCCGCGTTTGAAACTTGGGCCGCATCAACTACAACAAACGAAATACTCATCTGCGAGCACACAAAGGAACAAACGTTAAAGGTAAGTCAGGACTTGTGTGCCTCCCCCCACAGGGCTCATCCCACGAAGCATTAATCTACAGGCATGTCACATACCCCGGAAGACTCCCAGGAGACAGATACAAAGGGAACGAAACCATCCGCCAGTCCCAATGCCGTCGCCAGAGCCTCGCGCAGAATTACCTCGAGTTCCCCTGAGTCTGCGAATAACAACTCGAGGGATACGTTGTCAAGCTCGGACAAGACACACAATGGAAGGTCATGGGCACATCCAGTTGGAGGTGCAAACTTCAAACGTCAACGCACCCGTGGAGTTCCAGTCCCCCGCCTCCGCCGTCAACGACACCGTCGCGCCACACGAGTTGCTCCCACCACACACACCACAACTGTCCATGCCCGCTGATCCACAACACACACCAGATGGCGACACTGGCGTCTGGCAGCACACTCCATCGCCGTCCAACGCCACGCCAGTCCCGTTGCACACGCCACACGCGTCCAACAGCCCCGCATCACAACATTGTCCTGCCGATGACAACACACTGGAGCCTCCACAACACAGCCCCGTCACCACATCTGTCACTCCAGCGCAACATGCACCTGCCACATCCACTGTGCCCGCACACACTGCGCCTACGCTACTGTTGGTGGCACTTCCATTGCCACTGCTGTAGCTTAAGTCTGCCACGGAGCAGTTGACACCCGCCCAGCCAGCGTCACACACACACTTGCTGGCGGTGATGTTGCAGTGCATATGAGCTTGCGCACACGGGCTCGTTGCGTTGCAGTCACATACCACACCAGTGTTACACTGTGTGGAGAGAGGCGGCAGCGTGCCCGCACACCTCGCCGCATCCACACGCGTGCCGTTGGAGGCCACACATGCCACGGTGCGAGTGGCGGTGCCCAGCCCACACCCAGCATCATTGGCACATACTGACCAAGGCGACGGCTGCCAGCGATACGACGCGGTTGTGCACAAGAAGCGATTACAAGCTACAGTGGTGGGGGGCGGCGCCAGGCCGACGGTGATGCACACGCTGTCACTGACAACCATGCCCCCCGCCATGCACACAGGCGGAGGCTTGACACAGTTGCCCTCACTGTCAGCGGTGCCGTTGTAACAAGGAGAGGTGCAAGGCCCACACCGGCCCACACGCCAGTACGGCGCCGAGCACGGCAGTGTGTTGCATGCCTGGATGAGAGGAGGTGCTGACGACGCGCCGCCACAGTCCTCTAAGTCGTAATCCATGGCCCCATCCCGCAGACAGAATGCGTCGCGATATTGCCAACCACCACCACAGGGCACAGAGCAGGGCGACCACTCAGATGTGGCATAAGTGTAGGTGTGGATGACTGGGGCGGAGGAGGAGGGGGAGGGCGACAATGACGGGGTTTCTGAAGTTGAGGAAGTAAAGGTGGCACTGCCACTTGCTGGTGCCGTGCATGTGCTGGTAATGGTGCGTGTCGATGTTGTGGAACTTGAAATGGTTGCGATGATTGTTGCTGTGGCTGTACTGCTGCTGGTAGCCTGCGGAGTTAACCATTGTGAGGGCGAAGGGGAACCTGAGAGACTCACATCGCCTGTCTGACTGGGGGAAGAGGAAACGGTAAGTGCAGCAGTGGCAGTAGGGCTGGACGTTTGGGTAATTGTCCGAGTCGCACTAATTGACGGTGTGAGGGTTGTGGTTACGGAGGCAACAGGGGACGCGCTTGTCGCGTAGGTGTTCGCTGACGTCACAGTTGCAGGGGACGTGCCACTCCCCGTCTGTGCCACTGTGTCAGTGCCACTTCCCGTGGGGTACAGCGTGCCTGTGGTGGGCGACACTGACGATGTGAGAGAGGACACGGCTGTCGGAGAAGATGTGCCACTTCCGCTGTATGATCCCGTGCCTGTTGATGTCACTGTTCGCGTCTCTGTAACAGTGGTAGTAGTGGATGGCGTCAGCGTAACACTGCTTGTGCAGGAGATGGTTGGGCTGGGTGATGGAGATGGCACACTCCCGTACAACACCCACTCCCCGATGCTTAATAGGACCATACCGTTGTTTGTCATGGTGATAAGGCGATAGTAGGACGCGGATGCGGTGGGTGACGACAGTGTGAACGTGAATCCTGACGCAGTCCACCCTGTAACGGCAGTCCGACTGTCCGCAACAGTCCACGTTGTGCCATCATTGGACGCTACAACAACGAAGTCTTTGGGGGAACGAGTCAACGTAGATGCTCTTGGGTTCAACGTGTACGTGGCGATGCTGATGGGAGAAGGCAGTTGGAGCTGGAGCCACTCACCCCAGTACAGGCTACCATCGACAGTTGTGTTGTACGTGGCGCCTGAGTACGTTCCGCCGCTGTATGATGTGGAGGCTGGTGTCCAGAAGCTGTGGCAGGAGGTATCATCCTCCACCGACTTGTCAAATGCTTTCCATGGGGTTTCACTCATGTTACTACTCCAGAAAGAAGATGCGGTGGCGGTGAAGGTGCCAGAGATGTATGAGCTGGAGAGTACAGTGGCGGGGCCTGTCATGGGGCCGGGAGGAATCGGATACACACCAGCAGTGGGCAACACAAACGAAGTTGTTGTGGGAGATGGAATGGTGGCAGTGGCTGTGCTTGTCGCGCTGCCCGTCTGTGTCACCGTCACTGATGCCGAGGTCGTAGTTGTCATGGTAGCATTGGGTGACGCACTGGCGGTGCTTGTAACAGAATCTGCGGCGTTGGCGCTGGCAGAGGCGGTGTTTGTTGGGCTGCCTGTCACAACATTCGCAGTTGCACTTGTTGATGAGGTTGACGTCTGGGTGGCCGTGGCTGTCACGCTGACAGCGCTTGTGATGGTGGCAGCGGAAGTCAAGGATGGTGTGGGCGACGGTGAGGATGTGAGTGTGGGCGTGCCCGATCCGCTGGCTGACCCCGTGCCAGTTGATGTCCCTGTTGGCGTCCCTGTCACGTTGAAAGTTGTGGATGGCGTCGGCGTGCCACTGCTGGTGTAGCTGATGGTGGGGCCGGGTGATGGTGACGGCGCGTCCTGGTACAACACCCACTCCCCAATGCTCAACCACTGATCACCGTTGTTTGCCATAACGACGAGGCGGTAGTACAATGCTAGCGCAGAGGGTGATGACAGTGTGAATGTGAATCCAGACGCAGTCCACCCTGTGATGGCAGTGCGATTGTCCACAACGCTCCAAGTGGTACTGTCGTTGGACGCTGCGACAATGAAGTCTTTGGGGCCCCGAGGCAGGACATTGGCCCACGTGTTCAGCGTGTACATGCTGATGCTGAGGGCAGAGGGCAGTTGGAGCTGAAGCCACTCACCCCAGTACACGCTGCCACTGGCGGTGGTGTTGTATCTTGCGCCTGAGTATGCTCCGCTGCCACCGTATGTGAAGGAAGAAGGTGTCCAAAAACAGTGAGCAACAGCATCACCTTCCAGCGACTTGTCGAAGGCACCCCACGGGCTTTCATTCGATAGTGCAGATGATGCAGTAGCGTTGAAGGTGCCGGAGATGTATGAGCTGGAGAGTACAGTGGTGGGGCCTGTCATGGGGCCAGGCGGCACGGGGGAGGGGTAGGAGGGGATGGTCTGCGCCATAGCTCCCACACTCTGCCGAAGGATGAGGAGGAGGATGGGAATGAGGAGGGCACACAACGAGGGCACGAAGCGTGGATTTCGACAGTACATCCGCCCTGCAAGTGTCACAAAAGCGCCAATGACGCTAAATCAGCAAAAATTTCGGGGGGGGGGGGGGGAGGGGGGGGGGCACCTTGGCCATGGCTATCAACAACAGGCTCAACTGCGTTGATGGGTTCTGGCACGCATCCAGCCTTTCCCCGGTGTCGGCTCGCGCGCTTTTCTTTCCCTGTAATTACAGCACTGGGGACAAGCACAAGGCCGATTCCACGGGCGCCAGGCGCGGCAAACGGTTGTGTCGTCGTTCTCTGCATCGGATGCAAGTCGGGCGAGCACGGGACTTTGGCGGGAAAGAGCGCAGCCCGCGGCGGCTGCAACGGGCAAAGAATATCTCTTGTTTGCAAGCATGCTGAAAAGGCGAGTGGGCGCGGGCCGGAGCCGGGTACTTGAGGCCAACGCCGCAATAACTGCCGGGCGGCCCGGGCCGTCTGGCCACGTCCCCCCCTGCGCCGCCGCCTCGTTGCGACCAGGCAGACCATTCCTGTTCAAGGAACGCTTTCCGTTGAGGGAAGAGAGACCGCGGTCCAGGCCAGGGGCGCAGCAGGGAGGGTTCGCAGGCGGGTGCTCGTGAAAATTTGGCGAGCGCCCAAGAATAATATGGGCGCGGAGGCTTGGGCCACCCAATTTATGCTCCGCCTCATCCACGTGCAGGGAATCGCCACCACAGGGCTGTTGTAGTCAGGAGTTGTGACCCTGGCTGCTCACCAACTACCCGCCTTACTAGCCTGACTGAATCTCCCCTTGCAAGCCGTGGCAGGCACAACAGATGTCACCAGGAGGCAAAACCTCGGTTTTGTTGTGCTTCGGCCCGGGTTCGATCTCCGGGTCTCCCCACACTGTGGGAAGTGTTGTCACAGCCTCCTCATCCACCCCCTGGATACAACACAGCAAGTGAGCGAGGTTGACACACTGGCAGGCTGAAAGGCAGCCGCAGCTCAGCATGTTCATGAGCATGTTGCGACGTGGCACTGCGACATTGGCTGAGGGAGGGTTATTTCCGTAAAAAAGAACATGACGATCCCATGCCAAAGAGAACATGACGATCCCATGCCAAAGAGAACATCCATGTGTAAGCTCCGAGTCAAGAAGCGTGAGATTCACTCGTACACACACATCTGGACCCTCATGCGGAAATGCTTACGAAGTATCGTGCAAACTTTGCGGTGCGATTCATATGTGTGGATGTCTATTGTTGCAGTTACCTGAGGCTCAACGGAGTCGTAACTCTAGTAAGCATGCAATCGGCGAGAACGGCGGACTGTCATTTCCGTTGGAAATCGCGGCGTTCTGGGTCCAGATGTGGACTGATCCCTTGGCAGCGGACCCCACATGGTACTACACCTCGAAGAATGCAGTCCCTACTGTAACCGGGAGGAAGGTCCTTAACCCTTGTGGGACCATGTCTGCATATGCAGTCTTGGCGCCTGTGCCCGGCCCGCTGTCACCCGAAGCCCTCGCCGTCCTCACCACAAGCGTCGCGGAAAGGGTATGCGCATCGTTTAGCCTCAGCGACGTCCCTTGCATGACCTGCCCATTGCAAATACTTTTCAAGAGCAGTGCATCCCGCGCCGCTCCCAGTGCTTCTGTGTGATCTCTCATGTTTTCCCTGGTCTCGTAGTGACTTGTTTGCCGTCGTGTCAAGAGCCACGCCCCATAGCGCAAGCCCCACCCGTTACATCTTCACTTTTGGCCACCCTCGCCTTTCGCGCCCTGACATACTCCTGCTTGTGTCTGCACGCGCAGGGGCTTGAAGCAACAGCGCTAATTGCGGCGCGCGTGGGAAACACAGCCGCGCTGGCGTGGCTGCTGGCGAATGCGGCCCTGTCGCCATCTGCGGAGGGGGACACGGACGGCTGCGTTGCCTGCGGCCCCCTGGGGCACGATGAGGTTACCGCAACGCACCACCGTCTGGCCCGCGCACCCCTACTGTGTGCCGCCGCAGCCTCCGGGAACCTTGACACTGTGCAGTGTTTGATTGATGCCGGCGCGCCTGTCGACCCGTCTGCCGGGGTGCGCCCGCATTGGCTGATGTTGTGTTTGGTTGTGCATGCTGTGTGTGTGTGTGTGTGTGTCGGAGGCTAGTATGTGTCAGTGTGTGTGTATCAGGCAGAGAATCCACGGTGCGCCTGTTGTGTGTGTGTGTGTGTGTTGCATGTTTCTGTGTGTTCGTGTGTGTGTGTGTGTCTCATGTGTGTGTGTGTGTGTGTTCAGCACGGGGTCACGGCGCTGATGTTTGCGTGCATGAGTGGCGCTTTGGATGTCGTGCAGCGCTTGGTGCAGTTGGGGGCAGATCCCCTTGTCACTACTCAGGTGTGTGTGTGCCGCGTGTGTGTGTGTGTGTGTATGTGTGCGTGTGCCTGTGTGTGTGTGCGCGCGCGCGTGTGCGTGCGTGCGTGCGTGTGTGTGTGTGTGTGTGTGAT
>NZ_JARLJK010000061.1:0-1103 GCF_031291215.1 Silvimonas sp. | reverse complement strand
TTGGCCTGGACCTGAGCAACCGCCGCACGCGCAAGCGCGTGTTTCTCGATGAGATGGAGCGCGCGGTACCTTGGGATGAGTTTCTGACGCTGATTGCGCCGCACGCCCCGACCAAGGCAACGGGCCGCCGGCCGTTTCCCCTCGCAGCGATGCTGCGTATTCACCTGATGCAGCAATGGTTTGGTCTGAGCGACGTGGCGATGGAAGAAGCGTTGTACGACACGCCGCTGTACCGCGAATTCGCTGGCCTGGGCGGCATGAGCCGCCTGCCTGACCGCGTTAGCATCCTGCGCTTTCGGCATCTGCTCGAACGACACCAGCTTGCCGAGCAGTTTCTCAACACGGTCAACGAGCAACTCAATGCCAAAGGCTTCCTGCTCAGGGAAGGCACGGTGGTCGATGCCACGTTGATTGCCGCGCCGAGTTCCACGAAGAACAAGGAAGGCGAGCGTGACCCTGAGATGCACCAAGTCAAGAAGGGGAACCAATGGCATTTCGGCATGAAGGCGCATATTGGTGTGGATGCGGAATCGGGGCTGGTGCACACCGTCGTGGGCACAGCAGCCAATGTCAACGATGTCACGCAAGCTCATGCCTTGCTGCATGGCGAGGAGTGGGATGTGTTCGGTGATGCTGGTTACCAAGGTATTCAAAAGCGTAGCGATACCCAAGACATCGCGGTCAACTGGCACGTCGCAATGCGCCCAGGCAAGCGGCGCGCTTTGGATAAGAGCACACCGAGGGGCAAGCTGCGAGACGACATTGAGCGCGTCAAAGCCCGCATCCGCGCCAAGGTGGAGCACCCGTTTCGCATCATCAAGCGCCAGTTCGGCCACATGAAGGTGCGCTACCGTGGCTTGATGAAGAACACGCAGCAACTGCAGACGCTGTTTGCCTTGAGCAATCTGTGGATGATGCGCCATCGACTGCAGCCGGGCGCCAAAGGATGAGTGCGCCTTCGCCGACGCGAAACGCGGGCGACAACGCCGGTGATGATGCCGAAGCCGGTGCCGAATTCTGGCCGAAGCGCTCATCAAATTCATCTTGTCACGCTCACACTGTCAGCACGAACCTGCTGACGTCGTTTTGAACACCATCCTTAA
>NZ_JARLJK010000060.1:0-1196 GCF_031291215.1 Silvimonas sp. | reverse complement strand
CTGGCGCGACCGGGCCAAATCCGAGGCGCGGGCGCTGCAAGTGCTGGAGGAACACCACATTGATTTCGTGGTGCTGGCGCGGTTCATGAAGATTCTCTCGCCGAACTTTTGCTGGCGCTACAAAAACAAGATCATCAACATTCATCCGTCGCTGCTGCCCAGTTTTCCCGGGCCGCAGGCGTATCGCCAGGCCTACGAACAGGGCGTCAAGATTGCCGGCGTGACGGCGCATTTTGTTTCCATGCGGCTGGACGAAGGCCCCATCATCGCGCAGGGTGCGTTTGCCATCACCCCGGGAATGACGCTCAAGGATATTGTCACTCGCGGCCAGAAGCTGGAAGCCGCCACGCTGGTCAAGGCGGTGAAGCTGTATCTCGGCAAGCGGCTGGATGTGTACTGGGGCACGGTGAAGGAAGTGTGACCGCCGGGACCGGCTTGATGGGAGACAAATCATCGTCTTGGGATCGTTCGGTCAAGGACAATGCCAAGATGCCATTGGTCATTCCAGTCCCGTTCAGTCCAGCGTCTGGCGGTAGCGTTTGACGCCGATCACCAGCATCACCAGCAGAAACAGGGCGATGGGCCACAAATCCGGCAGGCATTCCGCCAGCCCGTTGCCCTTGAGCATGATGCCGCGCACCACCCGCAGAAAATGCGTGAGCGGCAGGCATTCGCCCAGGTCCTGCGCCCAAACTGGCATGCCGCGAAAGGGAAACATGTAGCCCGACAGCAACAGGGATGGCAGGAAAAAGAAAAACGCCATCTGCACTGCCTGCAACTGGTTCCGGGACACCGTCGAAAACGTGATGCCCACCGCGAGGTTCGCCACGATAAACAGGAACACCAGCAGCAACAGCAGCGTGAGGCTGCCCAGCATCGGCACGTCGAACAAAAACTTGGACGCCAGCAGCACCAGCAGCACCTGCACATAACCCACCAGAATGTACGGCACGATTTTGCCGACGATGACTTCACCCGGATGCGCCGGCGTGGAAAGCAGATTTTCCATGGTGCCGCGTTCGCGTTCGCGGGTGATGGCCAGGCCGGTGATGATAATCATGGTCATGGTCAGCATCACGCCCATCAGGCCGGGCACGATGTTGTACTGGCTGATGCTTTCCGGGTTGTAATGCTGGTGGGCCACCAGGTTGAACGGCGCCGCACCGGCCTGCAACCGCGCCAGCGGACCGGTGAGG
>NZ_JARLJK010000059.1:0-222500 GCF_031291215.1 Silvimonas sp. | reverse complement strand
CCGCTACGGATCGTTGCCTTGGTGAGCCTTTACCTCACCAACTAGCTAATCCGACATCGGCCGCTCGTATGACAAGAGGTCTTGCGATCCCCCTCTTTCCCCCTCAGGGCGTATGCGGTATTAGCCAACCTTTCGGTTAGTTATCCCCCATCACACGGTACGTTCCGATGCATTACTCACCCGTTCGCCACTAACTTGTGGAGCAAGCCCCACAAGTCCGTTCGACTTGCATGTGTAAAGCATGCCGCCAGCGTTCAATCTGAGCCAGGATCAAACTCTTGAGTTCAATCTCTGTTACTTAAATTTCGCACTCGCTTAAAACTCGAAATTACAAAGTAAAACTTTGCAAATATTCTCATCTAAGTGCGAGTACTTGTTTTGTCCTTCCCAAGCACTCACACTCATCGGCTGTAATTTGTTAAAGATCGTTTGCCACCAGACCCGGAAACCCTGCTAAACTCTTCGTTTTCGCCGTTTCGCTGTTGTGTCTGCAGCGGAGAAACCGAACTATACGGACCAGACCAGACCCCGTCAACACCTTCCCCCGCAATTTCTGCAATTTTCCCGCCAAGTGACTGATCGGCAAGCAATCTTTATGAAAAAAAGATTACAGCCGCAAACAAACCCGCCGTTTACCACACTGTTTTAGCCCTTTGAGCACCAAACAAACCCGGCAGGCACCGTATTGGGGCGGCCAGGGCAGGTTTGTGCGCTATATATCTATCTGTATGTTCTCTATATGCCGTCCCATGGGAGTACTGGCTGCTGGAACGGCGATTGCTTCATTGATGTGATCATCCAGCAAGGAGCCAGACATGGCCGGACCCTATTCCTGGGAATCGATTGACGTTCACCTGTTGCGCGTATTGCATGCGCTGTTAACCGAATGCAGCGTGTCCAACGCCGCCCGCCGGTTGAACCAGTCGCAGCCTGCGGTGAGCACCGCGTTGCGCCGCCTGCGTGACATGCTGGGAGATCAGCTACTGGTACGCAGCCGCAACGGCATGACGCCCACTGAGCGTGGCATGGCCTTGCTGGAGCCAGTGAAGATTGCGCTACAGCAGATCGAGCAGATCGCCATGCAGCAAGTGCGCTTTGACCCCGCCCAATCTCGCCGCATCTTTAATATCGCCACACCGGACTACCTCAACGCTGCACTGATTGGCGAGATTGTTGCCCGCCTGCGCAAGCTGGCGCCGCAATCGCAAGTGGCGTTTCATTCGCTGGGGCAGGACTACGATTACGTGCGGGCGCTGGAGAACGGTGATCTGGATGCGGTGATTGGCAATTGGCCACAGCCGCCCGAGCATCTGCGCATGCTGCCGTTGTTTGAGGATGAGGTGGTCTGTCTGATGCGTGAAGGCCATCCACTGGCCGGGCGCAAGCTATCTATAGATGAATATGTGCAGGCCGAGCATCTGGTGCCCAATCCGTATTCGGTGGGTCAGCGCGGGGTGATTGATCTGCATCTGGCGCGGGAACGGCTCAAGCGTAATGTGGTGGCATACGTGCCGTACTTTAATCTGGTGCCTTATCTATTACTGCAAACCGAGATGATCTTCTCTGGCCCACGCATGTTCGCCGAATACTTCTGTGATCACATGCCGCTGGCGATCTCGCATGCGCCAATCGAATTCCCGCGCATGCAGTTCTATATGTTGTGGCATGACCGCAGTCATCATGGTGATGAATGCCGCTGGTTCCGCGAGCAAGTTGCGGGGGTGGCGCGCAGTTACGGGGTGACGATGCACGAGGCGCGCAACAAGCAGCTAGCTGCGTAGATATATATCTATGTATAGCCAGTCGGACTCGACCGTATCTCAGGCGCTCAGTCGTTGCACCAATCGCAACTCGGCGATACGGTCGATCTGGTGCAACGCCTCGCCGAACTCGGTCAGCTTGTCGTGGGCGAGACGTTTGCGCATGGCGGCGATGATGTCGGCGCGAGTCAGTCCACGCACGGCAATCACGAACGGAAAGCCAAACTTGTCTTGCCAGGCGTGATTGAGCATCTGGATTTCCTCAAACTCTTGCGGCGAACACTGATCCAGCCCGGCGCCCACTTGTTCGGTTTGCGACTCTGCGGTCAGTTCGCCGCGCACCGCCGCTTTACCAGCCAGTTCCGGGTGAGCGCGGATCAGCGCCAGTTGTTTTGCCGGATCAGCGTTCTGCATGGCCTGGCTTAACGCCGCCTGCAATGCAGAGCGATCATTAAACGGGCGTGACTGCCAAGCAGCAGCGGCAACCCAGGGCGAGTGTTCATACAGATCGCCCAGCGCGGCCACAAAGGCCGGCTCATCCATACTGGATAACGCTTGAAGGGAATACGTCGCGGTCATGCCGGTCCTCTGTGGTGCACTGGGTGTCTGGATGCACTCTAAAAGACGCGTACCCCTGCAACAAGGCAAGCGCAGTTATAGATATCTTGCGCATTGGCATATGACCTTGAAACAACCGTGTCGCAAACGCTCATATGCGCCACCACGCATACTCGTTATGCCACCGCGCCCGACGGGGCTCCTTCTATAATCGACAGCGTCTGATTTGCGCTCTGGCGGGGAAATGGGAAAGCTCTCGGTACACGTTCTGGATACTGCGCACGGCCTGCCAGCGGCGGGGATGCGACTGCGTTTATTGCGCATGAGCAGCACCGGTCCGCAAACCCTGTTTGAAGGGCACACCAACGCCGATGGCCGTGTCGACCAGCCATTGCTGGCGGGTGATACGTTTACCGCTGGCGTCTATGAATTGCAGTTTGAAGTGGCTCCGTATTTCCGGGCCCGCCAGGTCGCCCTGCCCGATCCGCCTTTTCTGGATCAAGTCACGCTGCGCTTTGGCGTAGCCGATACCTCTGCCAACTACCACGTGCCGCTGCTGGTGTCGCCGTGGAGTTACTCTACTTATCGCGGCAGCTAAGGAACCCGATGGATTCCGGATATCTGATTGAGTGCGCGTCACTGTTGCTGCGCTGGATGCATGTGATCTTTGCCATCGCGTGGATAGGTTCTTCGTTTTATTTCATCTGGCTGGATAACAGCCTCAAGCCGCCCGTTGATCCGGAGTTGATAGCCAAAGGGGTGGGCGGCGAATTGTGGGCAGTGCACGGCGGCGGCTTTTACAACCCGCAAAAGTATCTGCTCGCGCCAAAGAAACTGCCGGATGAACTGCACTGGTTCAAGTGGGAAAGCTATTCCACCTGGCTGTCCGGCTTTTTCCTGATGAGCACGCTGTATTACTCGCAAGCCGGCGTGTACATGATCGACGCCAACAGCGCCATCCGGACACCCGGCGCCGCAGTGCTGGTCGGCATCGCCACATTGGTGATCGGCTGGGTGGCGTACGACATATTGTGTCGTTTACTGTTTACGCGCAGCCAGCTGCTGTTTGGCGTGATCTATTACGCCTTTGTGGTTCTAGTCGGCTTTGTGCTGTGCCATCTGTTATCTGGCCGCGCCGCGTTTTTGCATGTGGGAGCGATGATCGCCACCACCATGAGCGCCAACGTGTTCTTCTGGATTATCCCTGGCCAGAAAAAAATGGTCGCCGCCATGCGCGCAGGGCAAACGCCAGACCCCATCCACGGCAAACGCGGCAAACAACGCAGCGTGCATAACAACTATCTGTCGCTGCCGGTGATTTTCTGCATGCTCAGTAATCACTACGGTTTTACCTATTCGGGCGAATTGCCGTGGCTGACACTGGCGATCATCCTGCTTGCCGCCGCGCTGACCCGGCATTTTTTCAACCTGCGCCACAAAGGTATATATAAGTGGCAATACCCGTTGGCCGGGCTGGCTTTGCTGGCGGTGGTGCTGGTGTGGCATGCGCCCAAAGCGCTCCCGGCCGCGCAGGCGAGCGCCGAGCCTGCCAAACCTGCCGCCACCACGCTGGCAGACATCCGGCCGATTATTGATAGTCGCTGTATTGAGTGCCACTCAGAAAAACCAACCAAAATGCCCACGGCGCCAAACGGCCTGAAGTTTGATACCGATGCCGTGGTGCGCGCCAACGCCCCCAAAATCTATCAGCAGGTGGTGCAACTCAAAGCCATGCCGCTGGGTAATCTGACAGGGATAACCGACGCTGAACGGGCGCAAATCGGTCGCTGGTTTGAAGGTGGCGCAAAGTAAGCGTGCATATCGGGCCAGTTCAGAACATGGCTGATAACACCATGATTAGCCCGATCATCGATACAACCCACACCAGCGAGCGCAGCCAGGGCACGCCAAGGGCGTAAAGCGGCAGATAGGCCACGCGTGCCCATAAATAGATTTCACAACCCCACGCGCTGCGGGCCGATTCTTTCGCCAGCAAATGCACCAGCAACACGGCCACTGCAAAAAATGGCCAGGTTTCCATGAAATTGCGCTGGGCGCGGGCCAGCCGCCCGGCCAATCCTTGCGGTGGTTTGTCTGCATCGCGCGCGCCGGTCGCCCACTCCACTCCGTTCTGCCGCCGAATGGCCGTGGCATAGGCCATCAAATACACCAGACCCAACACGATACTCCAGGCCAGGTACTGCAACTCTGTGGTCATGAAAGCGTGTTCCCCAAAAAACGTCGTCAGAGAAATCCGGTGAGGCGATGCGCCGTTGACCGGGATGCAAACAGGACATGGGCGTCCATACTGCATCAGAGCGGCTACTACCGCACCCTGCCAGAGGAGAACGCAATGTTGCTAGAAGGTTCGTGCCAGTGTGGCGCGGTGACATTCAGTGTTGAAGCGCCGCATCCGCTCCCCTACCAGCGCTGTTATTGCAGCATCTGCCGCAAAGCCCAGGGTGGCGGTGGCTATGCCATCAACTTGGGTGCGTTGGCCGATACGCTCAAGGTCAATGGCCGCAAGCACATCCGCATGTATCACGCCCGTGTCAAAAACCCGGAAGATGCCAAGGTTCATATCAGTAGCGGCGAACGGCATTTCTGCGGTGAATGCGGCACGGCGTTGTGGGTCTATGACGCGGAATGGCCAGAGCTGATTCACCCGTTTGCCTCCGCCATCGACACCCCGCTCCCCCAAACGCCCGAAACCACGCACATGATGCTGGAATTCAAGCCGGACTGGGTGGAGGTGGATTTCAAAGCGCAGGATCAACGCTTCCAGCGTTATTCGGAAGAATCCATTGCCGAGTTTCACGAGAGAGTTGGCGGCGTATCGCCGGCATCTGAGACTAAATAAATGAATTGGGTAACGAAGAGAATAATGCCGGTGCATTATTCTCGCTGAACGCCTCAGTGGATACGTTGGCCCATCACGTAAGTTGCGGCCACGCAGCGCTCATCGCCCAATATCGTCAGGGCAAACAAGCGCTCCGCCAGCGTGCGGGTGCGGTCCATGCGAAAAGCCAGTTCTGGCGTGGCATCAAGCTTGAGGACGATAAAGTCGCCTTCGCGGCCCGGTTCAAAGTTGCCGATAAACCCATCAAGGTACAGTGCCCGCGCCCCGCCCAGTGTCGCCAGATACCAGCCACGTAAAGGCGACAAGGCATGATGGCGCGCCTGCGAGACTTTGTACGCTTCGGCTAGCGTGCGAATCATGCTGAAAGACGTGCCGCCGCCGACATCCGTCGCCAAACCCACGCGCACACCAGATTTCGCCATGCCGTGGTAATCGAACAGGCCGCTGCCCAGAAACAGATTGGAGGTCGGGCAAAACGCCGCCGCCGTACCAGACTGGCTCATTGCCAGTTGCTCACGCTCGGTCAGATGAATGCAATGGCCGTAGATGGTGCGCGGGCCGGTCAGGCCGTAATGTTCGTAAACATCCAGATAATCGCGTTGATCCGGGAATAACTCGGCGACCCATGCTACTTCTTTATCGTTTTCAGCTAGATGCGATTGCACGTGCAAATCCGGCCGTGATTGATACAACTGCCCGGCGATGGCCAATTGTTCGGGCGTGGAAGTGGGGGCGAAACGTGGCGTAATGGTGTAGCGCAGGCGATCTTTACCATGCCAGCGGTCGATCAGATCCTGGCTATCGCGGCCGGAACGCTCGGCGGTGTCACGCACTTCCGGCGGGCAATGTCGATCCATCATCGCTTTGCCACACAACATGCGCAAACCGCGACGCTGGGCTTCGGCCATGAAAGCATCGACCGATTGCGGGTGCACGCTGCCAAACACCGACGCAGTGGTAGTACCGTGGGCCAGCAAGCGCTCCACCACAAACCGCGCCGTTTCGGCGGCGACTTCCGGATGGGTAAACGCGGCTTCAGCGGGAAAGGTGTAATCGTTCAGCCAATCCAGCAGGCGGCAGCCAAACGAGGCAATCATGCCCGCTTGCACGTAGTGCATATGGGTATCGACCAAGCCCGGCAAAATCAGCTGACCAGAATGGTCGGCCCATTCAGCCACGTTGCGCACGGGCGCGGGGACGTCACCCAGCGCATCCCACGCACCGGTGGCACGCACGTAGCCATCCGCCAGCCATAAATAGCCGTCGTCCAGATAGCGATACGACTCGGCGTCCGGGTACAAACCAGGATCTTGCAGAAAGTGCAGGATGCTGCCGCGGACGATCAAGTGCGTTTGGGAGGTTTGGGTATTCATGCGGTCTATTTTAGGCCTATTTACGCTGGATTATGCCGACTGCATTATCTGGATAACCGGCCTCAATTCGGCAAAAATGGCTTCCCCAACGACGCTGGCAGATTCAACTGCACCAAGCGTTTATCCCGCGAGATCACCACCAGCACCACCACTGTTGCCAGATAGGGCAACGCCGCCAGCAACTGAATCGGCACCGTAATCCCCAGCGTTTGCGCGTGAAACTGCAAGATGGTGACGCCACCAAACAAAAACGCCCCAATCAGCAAACGCCCCGGTTTCCAACTGGCAAACACCACCAGCGCGATGGCAATCCAGCCGCGTCCGGCGGTCATGTTTTGCACCCACAGCGGCGTGTACACGGTGGAAAGATACGCTCCACCAAGGCCCGCCATCGCCCCGCCGAACATCACCGCGCCGTAGCGGATCAGTAGCACCGGGTAACCAATAGCGTGCGCGCTGTCGGGGGACTCGCCCACCGCGCGCAACACCAGGCCAACGCGCGTGCGGGCCAGAATCCACCATGTCACGGCAAACAGCGCCAGCGCCACGTACACCACTGGCGCCTGATTGAATAACACCGGCCCGATCCACGGAATAGATGCCAGCCCCGGCACCGGCCACGGTTGCATGCCAGGAAGACTGTAACTGACATAGTTCTGCCCGATGAAGGCCGACAAACCCACGCCAAAGATGGTCAGCGCCAGCCCGCAAGCGGATTGGTTGGCGGAGAGCGACAAGGCCGGGATAGCGAAAAACAAGGACGCGAGCGCCCCGGCCACCGCGCCTGCACCCAAACCGGCCCATGCGCCAAGGCCGCTATCCACTGCGCAGGCAAACCCGGCAATGGCGCCGATCAGCATCATGCCTTCCACGCCCAGGTTGATCACGCCGGAGCGCTCGGCCACCAACTCACCCAGGCCAGCCAGCAACAAGGGTGTTGCGGCACCCATCGAGGCTGCAAGTACCGGCAATATTTGAGCAATACTCATGCGAACCTCGCAACGCGTTTGCGACGACGGAAACGGTTATTGATAAAAGCATCGGCGGCGAGCAGAAAGATCAGCAACATGCCCTGGAACAAACCGGTCATGGCCGATGGCAGTTGCAGCGACACTTGCGCCGCTTCGCCGCCCAGATAGATCAGCGCCATCAGAAAACCCGCCAGCACCATGCCCACCGGATGCAAACGGCCCAGCCAGGCCACAATGATGGCCGAGAAGCCGTAGCCCGGAGAAATATTCAGATTAAGCTGCCCCACTGGCCCGGCCACCTCGCCTACTCCGGCCAGACCCGCCGTCAGGCCGGACAAACACAAACCCAGCCAGATTGATTTCTTTTGCGAAAACCCGGCATAACGCGCGGCAGCGGGAGCCTGGCCGCTCACCTCAATCTGGTAGGCCAGAAAACTCTTGCTGATGAACACCCAGAAGACCACCACCACCGCCAGCGTAATGAACACCGACACATTCACCCGGCTGCCTTCCAGCAGAATCGGAAAAGTCGCCGTATCGCTGAACATGATCGATTGCGGAAAATTCTGCCCAGATGGATCACGCCATGGGCCGTTGACCATATAGGCCATCAGCAGTGTGGCGATGTAGGTCAGCATCAGCGTAGTCAGGGTTTCTTCGGCGTTGAACTGAGTCTTGAGCCACGCTGCCAGCGCGCCCCACAACGCACCGCCGACCGCACCGGCGATGACCATCATGGGCAGAATCCAGTGCGAGGTGCTGCCGTCAGTCATGATCGCCACCCCGCCGCCAAAGATCGCCCCCATGATCAACTGGCCTTCCGCGCCAATGTTGTACACCCGCGCCCGAAAGCCCACCGCCAGCCCTTGCGCGATCAGGATTTGTGGCGAGGCTTTGACCAGCAGTTCGCTCCAGCCGTATGACGTGGTCAGCGGCGCAATAAAAAACATATAAAGCGCGTGAAACGGATTTTTATGCAGCGCGGTGAACAGTAAAGCGCCGGTGATCAGCGTCAGCAAAATGGCATACACAGGCGCCAGCCAGCGCATCTTGCGCGAGGGCTGGGCGCGGGGTTCAAGCAAGTGCATCGGCGGGTTCCTCTTGTTTTTGTTGTGTGGCCGCCAAACCGGACATCTGCAGGCCTATGGATTCAGCATTGGTATGCGCCTTGATCAGCGCGGCCGACAAGCGCCCTTGCGCCAGCACGGCGATGCGATCGCAAATCTCGAACAATTCATCCAGTTCTTCTGACACCACCAGAATCGCCACGCCCTGGCGCGACAAGTCGATGAGCGTTTGCCGCAAGAACGCCGCTGCACCCACATCCACGCCCCAGGTTGGCTGCGCGACGATCATCACTTTTGGCGCCTGCATGATTTCGCGCCCGACAATGAATTTCTGCAGATTGCCACCGGAGAGCGACCGTGCCGCCGCAGCGGGCCCGGAGCAACGCACGTCAAAGCGCTCGATACAGCGCAGTGCGAACTCACGCGCCGCGTTCAGTTTGAGCAAACCGTGCTGCTTGAGCCCTTTACGATGCGCGGTCAGGATGGTGTTTTCCGTCAGCGACATTGCCGGGACTGCACCGCGCCCCAGGCGTTCTTCCGGCACAAAACACAGACCCGCATCACGTCGCTTCCCGGCGCGCAAATGGCCAATGGCTTTGCCTTCCAGCTTGATCATTTCGGCCTGCACCGGCAGTTCGCCGGACAGCGCCGCCAGCAGTTCGGCCTGGCCGTTACCGGATATCCCGGCAATGCCGACGATCTCGCCCGCATGCAGTTGCAGATCGATATCGTGTAATTGCGTGCCGAATGGGTCATCGGTGGTGGCACTCAGTTTATCGACGCTAAATACCAATCTGGCGTCGCCGGTAAATGGCGGAGACACGCACACCGGCAAATCACGGCCGATCATCATGCGCGCCAGGCTCGATGGCGTTTCATCTCGCGGAATGGCGGTGCCAGTGACTTTGCCGCCGCGCATTACCGTTGCGCCATCGCACAGCGACTGGATTTCATGCAGCTTGTGGCTGATGTAGAGAATGGACACACCCTCGCTGGCCAGCCGTCGCAAGGTCTCGAACAGCTTTTGCACCGCCTGCGGCGTCAGCACGGATGTGGGTTCATCCAGAATCAGCAACTGCGGGTTTTGCAGCAAACAGCGCACGATCTCCACTCGCTGGCGCTCGCCCACCGACAAACCATGCACCAGCCGCTGCGGATCAATCGGCAAACCGTAACGCTCCGAGACCTCAGTCACGCGGGCGGAGAGCGCGGCCAGGTCGAATTTTTCATCCAGCACCAGCGCAATGTTCTCGGCGACGGTGAGCGTCTCAAACAGCGAAAAGTGCTGAAACACCATGCCAATGCCCAAGCGCCGCGCTTCGTGCGGGCTGGCGACTTTGACCTGCTTGCCGTTCCACAGCATCTGGCCGTCATCAGGTTGCACCGCGCCGTAGATGATCTTCATCAGCGTGCTTTTGCCCGCGCCGTTCTCGCCCAGCACGGCATGGATTTCGCCGGGCTGCACGCTCAGATCAACACCATCATTGGCGACCACGCCGGGGTAGCGCTTGGTGACATGCGCCAGTTGCAAGCGGGGCGTTTCGCTCATCAAACGTGCTCCGAGGATTGGGTGGCAGGTTGGTCAGAAAAATGTTGGTCGTCTTGCGAATAAGCCAGCCGGCCCAGCAACGCGCGGCGTTCGCGCACCTGTAATAGCTGCGCGGCTACAGAAATGGCAATCGCGGCGGGTTCTTTGGCGGTGATCCCGGCCACGCCGATCGGGCAGATCAGCTCTTTGAAACGCTCCGGCGCCACACCGCGATCGCGCAAACGATGCTCAAAACTGGCGCGTTTGCTGTGCGAACCGATCATGCCAAAGTAGTCAAAATCATCTCGCCGCAGCACGGCCTGGCACAGTTGAAAATCCAGCGCGTGGTTGTGGGTCATCAGCAAGAAACACGTGCCCGGCGCGGCGGCGGCGATGTCGGCTTCAGGCGTGTCGGTGGCGATGCATTCAACGTTGTCCGGCCACGTATCGGGCATGGCGGTAAAAATATCGTCCCGCTCGTCTATCCAGATCAGCCGGATGCCCAGCGGCGCCAGCACCTGCACCAACGCTGCGCCGACATGCCCGGCGCCGAACAACATTACGGTGAATGGATACGGCACCAGCGTTTGCTGCAAAGACCAGGTTTTGACATCACCCGCCAGCTCGGCTTTGGCCACCAGCTCGTCTGCCGCAACCAGCGTCCAGTCCGAACCATTGCCGGTGCTGGCCACGCTGCGTTGCAAGGCTTTGCCATGGCGCAAAGCATCGGCGCGCTGTTGCCACGCGGATGCGTCACTGGCCGCGATACGTTCCAGCACCAGCCAGACCACTCCGCCACAACATTGGCCCAATCGCGCGCCCAGACTGAAGCGCAGCAAAGCTTGTTGCGGCCCGCCCGCCAGTAATATGCGAGCCATGGCGATGGCTTCCCATTCCAGGTGCCCACCGCCGATGGTATCGAGCGTGTCGGTGGCGCTGACCAGCATCACCGTGCCGGCGTCACGCGGCGTGGAGCCCTCTGCGCGCGCCACGGTCACCAGCACCTGGTCGTCTCCGGCCTGCAAGCGCTGGGCGAGAGTTTGCAACCAGGCGCTCATATGGCTTGCTCCTTGCCCTGGCGGATGGCCCGCAGGATGGCTTCAGGCGTGGCGGGGGCAGTCAGTGGCGGCCGACTGCCCGGCCCTACGGCTGAGGCCACGGCATCGCGCACGGCAAAGAAGACGGACAACGCCAGCATCAGCGGTGGTTCGCCGACCGCTTTGGAACGGTGGATGGTTTCCTCGAAATTGGCACCATCAAACAATTTGACGTTGAGTATCTCCGGCACGTCATACGCAGTCGGGATTTTGTAGGTGGATGGTGCGTGCGAGTTAAAACGGCCCCGCTGCGCACCTTCGCGCTGCCAACACAGTTCTTCTGAAGTCAGCCAGCCCATGCCCTGGATATAACCACCTTCAATCTGGCCGATATCCACCGCCGGGTTAATCGAGCGACCCACGTCATGCAGGATGTCTGCGCGTAGCACTTTCATCTCGCCGGTGAGCGTATCAATCGCCACTTCGCTCACCGCCGCGCCATAAGAAAAGTAGAAAAACGGCCGACCGGTACGGGTCGTCGCATCCCAATGAATTTTGGGCGTGCGATAAAAACCATCGCTCCACAACTGCACGCGGGCGGCATAAGCGCGCCGGGCGACATCGGCAAAGCTCTCCAGAAAACCCGGCGCCAGCACGCGACCATCGAGGAACAGCACTTCTTGCGGCTGGCAGTCAGCGATTTGCGCCACTAGCGACGCCAGCCGTTCACGAATCGCCAGTGCGGCGTTATGCGAGGCATAGCCGTTCAGATCGGTGCCACTCGAAGCGGCGGTAGCGGAGGTATTGGGAATGCGTGAAGTGTCAGTCGCGGTAAAGCGGATATCGGCAGGCGGTAGCCCGAACACCTCGGCCACAATCTGGCGAATCTTGGTGTACAAGCCCTGGCCCATCTCGGTGCCGCCATGCGACACCAGCACGGTGCCGTCCGCATAAACATGCACCAGCGCGCCGGCCTGGTTAAACAGCGTGGCGTTAAACGAGATACCAAATTTCACCGGCGTCAGCGCAATGCCGCGCTTGATGATCGGGCTGTTGTTGTTGAATAACGCAATCGCCGCCCGGCGCTCGGCATACTGGCTGGATTGCGCCAGTTCGCTGAGCATTTGCGGCAGAATGTTGTCTTCCACCTTCATGCCGTAATGCGTGGTGTTGCGAGTATCACCGTCGCTCTCGCCATAGAGATTACGCTGGCGCACGGCCAGCGAGTCCAGCTTGAGATGGCGGGCAATGTCATCGACGATGCTCTCGATCATGAACATGCCCTGCGGCCCACCAAAACCACGAAACGCGGTATTGGATACCGTGTTGGTTTTGCAGCGCAGACTGCGGATGGCCACGGCGTCCAGGTAATATCCGTTATCCAGATGGCACAGCGCCCGATCATTCACCGGGCCAGACAAATCCGCCGAGTAACCGCAGTTGGAGGCCAGCTCCAGCTTCAGTCCCCGAATCAATCCGTCAGCATCAAACCCGGCTTCCCAGCGCGCCTGAAACGGATGGCGTTTGCCGGTAAGTACCATGTCGTCGTCACGATCTAGCCGCAGCTTGACCGGCTTGCCGGTTTGCCAGGCCAGCAGCGCCGCCAGGCAAGCCCATTGCCCGGATTGCGATTCCTTGCCGCCAAAGCCGCCGCCCATGCGTCGACATTCCACACTGACTTGATGCGAGCGCCAACCCAAGGCGTGCGCCACCAGATGCTGCATTTCGCTCGGGTGCTGAGTGGAGCAATACACATGCATGGTGTCGTCTGGGCGCAACTGCGCATAAGACACCTGCCCTTCCAGATAAAAATGCTCCTGGCCACCCACGCTGGCAAAACCGGTGAGCCGGTGCGGCGCGTTGTCCAGCGCTGCGGCAGCATCGCCACGGTTCATGTCCGCTGGCGGCAAAACCCAGGACTGCGCGCCGATGGCTTCCTCCATCGTGAGAATCGCGGGCAGTGTTTCGTACTCGACCTTCGCCAGCCGGGCGGCACGGCGGGCAATATCGTGGCTCCGCGCCGCCACTGCGAACAGCGGCTGGCCATAAAACTGGATATCCGCATCGACCAGAATCGGATCATCGTGCACTACCACGCCACAGTTGTTGGCGCCGGGAATGTCGCTGGCCGTGATCACCGCAATCACGCCGGGCACGGCGCGTACGGCATCCAGATCCATTTTGACCACGCGGCCATGCGCCACGGTCGCCAGCCCCAGAGCAGCGTGCAGGGTGCCGGCCAGTTCGGGTAAATCGTCGGTATAGGTCGCCGTGCCGGTTACATGCAGCAGCGCACTTTCGTGTGGTAGCGGCTTGCCCACCTGACTGGTGGTAGCGGCGAGATGCGGGCCAGGATCGCGCTGGATATTCATGCGCTCACCTCATGAATTTGCCCCAACCGGGTCACTGGCGCACCGGCGCCGGTTTCCAGCCAGAATCGTTGCAGTAGATTCGCGGCGACTTCCAGCCGGTATTGGGCACTGGCACGCAGGTCCGACAATGGTTGATAGTCTTCTGCCAGCGCCAAGGCGGCTTGTTCAGCGGTTGGGCGATTCCACGGCTGCCCCAGCAAAGCGTGTTCGGTTTGTTCAGCCCGTTTAGGCGTTGCGGCCATGCCGCCAAACGCCACGCGGGCCTGGGTGATGATGCCGTGACGATCCAGTTGCAACATGAAAGCGCCGCACACGGCGGAGATATCCTGCTCGAAGCGCTTGGAGATTTTCCAGGTGCGGAACAAATGACCCTGGTTAGGCGCATCGGGCAGGCAGATTTTTTCGACAATCTCGTCTGGCTCCAGCGCGTTCTTCTGGTAGCCCAGATAAAACGCTTCCAGTGGCATTTCGCGGCGCAGATCGCCGCGCCACAACACCAGCGTGGCGCCCAACGCAATCAGCGCCGGCATGCTGTCGCCAATCGGCGAGCCATTGGCGATATTGCCACCCAGCGTACCGGCGTTACGCACGGGGACGGAAGCAAAGCGGCGGGCCAGTTCCAGCCATTGTGGTTCTTGCTGCGTCAGCGCGGAAAATGCGTCACTCAGCGCCACGCCCGCGCCAATCTCCAGTCCATGCTCGGTGTGCTCAATTTTTTTGAGTTCGGCGATCTGGCCCAGATAAATAATGTCGCCCAATTCGCGCAATTGCTTGGTCACCCACAAACCCACGTCGGTGGAACCGGCCAGCAAACGGGCATCGGGATATTCACTGCGGATTGCCACCAGCTCGCTCAAACGGCGTGGCGCAAAGAAATGGTGGCCGTGCGATTGATAGCGCAGCGGCGGCAGCAGCGCCAGTTTGCTCAACGCAGCCAATACCGGCACCGCATCCAGCACTTTGCGCGGCGCGGCATAGGCGGCTTTGGCGGCATCCAGAATCGGACGATATCCGGTGCAGCGGCACAAGTTACCGGAGATGGCATCGGCCACTTCTTCCCGCCCCGGACAGGTGGACGCGTTCTGGTACATGCCCCACAGCGACATGACAAAACCTGGTGTGCAAAAACCACACTGCGAGCCGTGGCAATCCACCATGGCTTGCTGAACTGGATGCGGATGCGCCGGCGTGCCCACGTCTTCCACCGTAAACAGCGCCTTGCCATCGAGCGTGGGCAAGAACTGGATACAGGAATTCACCGCCCGCAAGCGCAGTTCGCCATCGACTTGTTCACCCACAACAACCGTACATGCGCCGCAATCGCCCTCGGCGCAGCCTTCTTTGGTGCCGGTGCATTGCAGGTCTTCACGCAGGTGCTGCAGCACGCTGCGCGTCGTCGCCAGCCCATCCACCTTGTGGATTTGCCCGCGGTACCAGAACTGGATGGATCGTGTAGTCATAGCCGGAAATACCCGCCGGTCTGGTGTGATGGTCGATGATTTCAATCTACCACTTTGCGGGGGGATGGCCTGCCTGGGGGTTCTTATAACCGTTATTCGGTTATGGGAATGTGGGGGGAGTGTTGTTTGTGGTGTGAGCGGGTTTTGTAGGGGGGTGCAATCCGCCCTGGGGCTTGGGCTTGGGCTTGGGCTTGGGCTTGGGCTTGGGCTTGGGCTTGGGCTTGGGCTTTAAAAGCGTGTTTAGTTGAGTGCCTTTGGCACGGGTGGTGAAAAGCGTTTGATACCCGGGGGTGCCCGGGAACACGTTTCTTTCTTTTGCGTCGCCAAAAGAAAGAAACCAAAGAAAAGGCGACCCGACAGCGCAAGCGCAAACGGGGCCCAAGGTCAAAAACCGAAACGAACCGTCTGTTAGCCAGGACGGCCTTCGCGGCTCCGCCGTACCCTGCGATCGGCCGGAGCCTGGGTCTCCGGCTCTCCCTGGGCGGTTCGGTGTAATTTGAACGCCAGGGGCTTCGAAGGACAGGAGCCCAAAGGCCATTGGTTTGATTTAGGTCTTGAACCTGGCTGATAGAGCTGTTGATCACGCCGACCGAGAGCCGGAGACCTTAGGCTCCGGCCGACCGAGCGAACGCAGGATGCGCGCAAAGAACCCTCGCATACAGACGATTTGCTTCGGCTTTTGACCTTGGGCCCCGTCGGCGCTCGCGCCCGGGTCGCCTTTCTCTTGCTTACTTCTCTTTGGCGACGCAAAGAGAAGTAAGGTGCTCCCGGGCACCCCCGGGTATCAAACGCCTTTAAAATCCGTGCCGCAGGCACTAACAAACTCTATCTACCCGCCCAAAACCCCCTCTGCATCGCCAACGTCTCCTCAACAATCCCCTCTACCGGCCCAATCAACCTCACCGGCTTCTGGCAGTGATCAAACACATACCGCGACGACACACTCATCGTCGGATTCTCGTCATGATTCCCGGTTACCCCCAACAAAGCACTCTCCGGCATGCCATAAACCACTCGCCCGATATTGGCCCAGTACGCAGTACCCGCACACATGCAACACGGTTCAACCGCCGTATACAAAGTGCAGCTCCACAAATACTCCGGCGTAAAGTTCTGCGCGGCGATACGCGCCAAAGTGGATTCGGCATGGTTCACGGTGTCCACGTTGCATTGTTCGATCAACACCGTTTCTTGATCCGGCCCGACCAGGATTGCGCCAAACGGGTGATGTCCCAGCGCCATGGCCCGTTCAGCCACCGCATTGGAGCGGCGCAGGTGCCGCAGGATTTGTTCAGGCGTGGGTTCCAGCCCTTGCGCTGGGTAAGACGATGGCATCACGGCAACTCCGGAAAATGGATGACGCCATTATCCCCACCGATGTCCATGCCGAATGCATGCAGAACGGCATACCACTCATAACGTTGCAGACATAGGTTGCAAGGCTGCGGATTGCTACATTGCTTGTCGTAATCATCAGAATTCCGGCTGGCCGTTTGCGCGCCATGTCCATCAACCAAATCGGGGAGAGTTATCCATGTTTTCGCGCCTTCAATTGCTGGCAAGCTGTACCGCGCTGGCGTTCGGTTTATCGGTCACCGCCTTTGCGGCTGATCCGGTAAAAGTCGGGTTTGTGTATATCGGCCCTACGGGCGATCACGGCTGGACGTATTCGCATGATCAAGGCCGCAAGGCGCTGGAAGCCAAGTATGGCGCGGACGTCAAAACCACGTTTGTGGAAAACGTGCCCGAAACGGCAGACTCGGAGCGTGTGTTCCGTGATCTGGCGCAGCAAGGCTATAAGGTCATTTACGGCACTTCGTTTGGCTACATGAACCAGATGGCCAAAGTGGCCAAATCGTTCCCGAATACCATTTTCATGCATGCGACCGGTTACAAAACCGCCAAGAACATGGGCGTGTATGACATCCGCACTTATGAGGGTGCCTACATGCTGGGCGTGGTGGCGGGCAAGATGAGCAAGACCGGCAAGCTGGGCGTGGTCGGTTCGATTCCAATCCCCGAGGTCATCCGCAACATCAACGCCTTTACCATTGGCGCGCGCAGTGTGAACCCCAATGCCACCACCCGCGTGATCTGGGTGAATGGCTGGTTTGATCCGGGCAAGGAACGCGAAGCCGCGCTGGCGTTGATCGACCAAGGGGCCGACGTGCTGATGCAGAACACGGATTCCCCGGCAGTTGTGCAAGCCGCGCAGGAAAAAGGCGTGTTCGCGTTTGGTTGGGATTCGGACATGACCAAGTTCGGCGGCAAGGCACATCTGGCGGCATCTGAACTGAACTGGGGCGTGATTTACACCAAGACGCAGGAAGAAGTGAAAACCAACGCCTGGAAGAGCGGAAACATCTGGTGGGGCGTGAAAGAAGGCGCGATCAATATTGCTGACTTTGGCCCGTCGGTACCAGCAGACGTGAAGAAGCTGGCCGAAGATCGGCGCGATGCCATCAAGTCCGGCAAGCTGCATCCGTATGCGGGCCCGCTCAAAGATCAAACCGGCAAAGTGTTTGTGGCGGCAGGTCAGACCTACGCCGATGCCGATCTGAAACAGATGAATTTCTATGTAGATGGCGTGGTGGGCAGCGTGCCCAAGTAAGCGGCAAAATTATCGTGCAACCAGAACGGGCCCGCTGCGGCCCGTTTTGTTTTTGATAAACAGTGTGTTTGTTGAGCAAAAGCTGATTTTCCAGGCTAAAGACCAGATTGATCAGTCAGTCAATGCGCCGTTACCGCAATGACAATTGCATAAGCAATTGCCGATAATAAGCAGTTCGCCTTTGGCCAACCAGTACGAGCCGCCCGAGTGAGTTGGAGCATGTTAAGCCCCGCCAATTTGTTGGTTGTTACGGCCCTGCTCACCTTCATGATGATGTTGGTGCTGGCCTCGTTGCGCCGCAGCGGCCTGCCTGGCGTACGTGACTGGATCTGGGCCAACGGCCTCGAACTGGTGGCATTGTTGTGCTATCTAACCACCGGCCTGTTGCCTGCAGTAGTGCCGATTGTGCTGGGCAATACCTTGCTGGCAGCGGCGCTGTGTCTGATCTATAGCGGTTGTCGTCGCTTCTTTCAGTTATCAGTGCCAGTACGCACGCTGCTGGGCAGCCTGGTGGTGCTGGCCATCGTCTTGAGCCTGCTGCGGTTTTATGTTGATAACTTCACCGCGCGCGTGCTGGCAACGTCGTTGTTTCACGCCATTCTGGATTTGCTGATTGGCGCAACCATCGTGCGCAACCGGCCACAAACCCACTCAACCTACGGCCATTACTACACCGCCGGGCTGTCATTCTTGCTGGCCTTTGGCCATTTTGTGCGGTGCGCCCTGTACCTGCAACACCCCGAGATCCACAACTGGCTGGCCGATTATTCATTGCTGAATCTGACGTTTCTAACCCTCGGCGCCATTGTCGTTCCTGCCTTCAGCATGGGCGCGGTGGTCATGGTGCACGATGCCATGCTCACCGCCGTGGAGGAAACCGCCAGCCGCGATTACCTGACCAACACCTTGTCGCGCCGCGCCTTTATTGAAACCGCCACACGCCAAATGGCGCTGGCCAGTCGCAACGGGCGGCCATTGTCTTTACTGCTTCTGGATATCGACCATTTCAAATCAATCAATGACCGTTACGGTCATGCGGTCGGCGATGAGGTGCTGCGAGACTTCGCCCTCATCATGCAAAACGCCTTGCGCTCGGTAGATAGCCTCGGACGACTGGGTGGTGAAGAATTTGGCTTGCTGCTGTACGGCGCCAGCCCGGCCGAAGCGCGTACGATCTCGGAACGCCTGCGCGCGCTGGTCGAGGCCAATACCATTCGCATCGGCAATGGTCAGGCCTCGTACACCATGAGCGGCGGACTGGCTCACTGGAACCCCAACGAAAGTCTGCAAGAACTCACCTTGCGCGCCGATACGGCCTTGTATGAAGCCAAAGCCAAAGGGCGCAACCGGATCATCCTGTCTGAACGCACCGCGCCCACAGCGCCGCCTGAATACGCCAGTTAAGCGGGATTAACATCCCGACATGTCTATACAAATTGGCTCATGCTATATTGCGGCGCATATCCCGGCATGAGTTGACCATGGTAACCATCGCGCAAAAACCTGTTCCCGCCTACGTGCAAATCAAGGAGTACGTGCGCAAACAGATTGAAAGCGGCGCATGGGCAGCGGGCAGCATGATTCCTTCGGAACATGATCTGGTCAAACAATTCAGCGTTTCGCGCATGACCGTGCACCGCGCCCTGCGTGAGTTGACGGGGGACCAGCTACTGACCCGGGTGCAAGGCGCGGGTACCTTCGTGAACGGCAAGAAGTACCAATCCACGCTTATCCAGATCAAAAGCATTGCGCACGAAATTGAAAGCCGCGGCGATGTGCATACCAGTGAGATTCTGGTTCTGGAACGCACCACCGATCCCAAAGCGCTCACCGCACTGGAACTACCTGCCGACAGCTACGCGTTTCATTCGCGCATTGTGCATTTCGAGAATACCGTTCCCATCCAGCTGGAAGACAGGTTTGTGAATCCGCACTTGTACCCGGCCTATCTGGGGCAGGATTTCAACGCCATCACCCCCAATGAATACATGACTCGCGAAGCGCCGCTGCAGCGGGCGGAATATGTCATCACCGCGCATATGCCCGATGCGTCAACGCGCCAGCGTTTGCGCATGGAAAGTGGCGATCCATGCCTGGTCTTGCACCGTCGCACCTGGGCGCACGACCAAGTGGCGACCGACGTTACCTTGTGGCATCCAGGATCACGCTTCCAGTTTTCCGGCGCTTTTTGAAGAGCAGCATGTAGCCCGGATGAAGCGTTAGCGAGAATCCGGGGTGGCAATGCAGGAATAGGCAACCGGCATTTGATATTGCAAGTGCCACGCGGATTCTCGCTAACGTTTATGCCGGGAAACAGCCTTCATCCGGGCCACGAACTACGAACGGCTTTCGGCATTACCGCGCCACTACTCCCCGCCTCCCGTCGCTCCTTTTTCCATCGCCACCCTTACGTTCATCCCGTTGCCACAAACACCTACTTGTATATACAAATAGCCCAATCTAAACTGCAGCCATCTTGTATAGACAAGTTGGCAAACATCACTGAATTGCCAGCTCTGCCAATCAGCCCTTCGCGGTCGTATGCCGCGTGCTCAAGCTCTGGAGTGATGTTATGAACAAACCACAAAACGCCGATCCACGCCTCGATACCAGCCGCGTCATTCGCGCGCCACGTGGTAGCGAAAAAGCCTGCAAGAGCTGGTTGACCGAAGCGGCCTATCGCATGATCCAGAACAATCTGGATGCCGAAGTAGCCGAGCATCCGCATGCGTTGGTGGTGTATGGCGGCATTGGCCGCGCCGCGCGTAACTGGGAGTGTTTCGACCAGATTCTGGCATCGCTCAAAGACTTGAATGACGACGAAACGCTGTTGGTGCAATCGGGCAAACCGGTCGGGGTATTTCGTACCCACGCCGACGCGCCGCGCGTATTGATCGCCAATTCCAATCTGGTGCCGCACTGGGCCACATGGGAACACTTTCATGAGCTGGATCGCAAAGGCCTGATGATGTACGGCCAGATGACCGCCGGCAGCTGGATTTACATCGGCACGCAGGGCATCGTTCAGGGCACTTACGAGACTTTTTTCTCGATCGCCAATCTGCACTTTGGTGGCAACGCGGCGGGGCGCTGGATTCTTACCGGCGGGCTCGGTGGCATGGGTGGCGCGCAACCACTGGCCGCGACCATGGCCGGGTTCTCGATGATTGCGGTGGAGTGCGACGAAAGCCGTATAGATTTCCGCCTGAAAACCCGTTACGTCGACCAGAAAGCCCAAACGCTGGATGAAGCACTGACGATGATTGCAGCGGCCAAAGCATCCGGCAAACCCACCTCGATTGGCCTGCTGGGCAACGCGGTCGATGTGTTTGCCGAACTGGTCCGCCGCAATATCACGCCGGACGTGGTGACCGATCAAACCAGCGCCCACGACCCCATCAACGGCTATCTGCCGCAAGGCTGGACGTTGCAGCAATGGCGCGATGCTCGCCAGGTCGCGCCTGAAAGCATCACCCTGCCCGCCAAACAATCGATGGCCAAGCAAGTGCAAGCCATGCTGACGCTGCAAGAACGCGGCGCAGCCACACTGGATTACGGCAACAATATCCGCCAGATGGCGCTGGAAATGGGCGTCGAAAACGCCTTCGACTTCCCCGGCTTCGTGCCCGCGTATATCCGCCCCTTGTTCTGTGAAGGTAAAGGTCCGTTCCGCTGGGTGGCGTTGTCGGGTGATCCGGAAGATATCTACAAAACCGATGCCAAGGTCAAAGAGTTGATCCCGGATGATGCGCATCTGCATAACTGGCTGGATATGGCACGTGAACGCATCGCCTTCCAGGGCTTGCCAGCGCGGATTTGCTGGGTAGGTGTGCAAGACCGCTACCGCCTGGGTATGGCGTTCAACGAAATGGTCAAAAACGGCGAACTGAAAGCGCCGGTGGTGATTGGCCGTGATCATCTGGATACCGGTTCGGTGGCCAGCCCCAATCGTGAAACCGAAAGCATGAAAGATGGCTCGGATGCCGTATCCGACTGGCCATTGCTGAACGCGCTGCTGAACACTGCGGGCGGCGCGACCTGGGTTTCGTTGCATCACGGCGGTGGTGTTGGCATGGGTTTCAGTCAGCATGCTGGCGTGGTGATCGTCGCTGATGGCACCGATGCTGCCGCCAAACGGCTGGAACGCGTGCTGTTCAATGACCCGGCTACCGGCGTCATGCGTCACGCCGATGCCGGTTATGAACTGGCGCAAGAAACAGCGCGTGCAGCCGGTTTGAAACTGCCCATGCTTGGTCGCTGAAATGGCCAATGTCACGCTGATCCGCGCAGCCACGCTCACCGCCACGCCCTGGAAAAACGGCGGTGGTGTCACGCGTGAAATCACTTGCGATCCGCCGGGCGCCGGGCTGGATGATTTCATCTGGCGTATCAGCGTGGCCGACGTCAACCAGGCCGGGCCGTTCTCGCGCTTTGCCGGGGTGGATCGTACGCTGGTCTTGCTGGCAGGCGATGGTATGGTTTTGCAGGAAGAAAACAGCCTGCAACACGCCCTGTTGCAGCCGCTGGACCACCACCAGTTTGCTGGCGAAACCGCCATCACCGCCACATTGCCCGGCGGTGCCACGCAAGACTTCAATCTGATGGTAAGGCGCGATCTGGCGCGCGCTGCACTGAACATCTGGCACAACGCGCACGAACACCGTTTTGCCACCGAGACTGCCGTTTTGTTTTGCGCTAGCGGCTCGCTGCTGGTCCACCTGAGCCAGCACGCGCCGCTCATCCTGCGAGCCAACGACGCCATCCGTATTGATGCCGCGAGCGGTCTGGGCTGTTACATCACCGGTAGCGGCGCGTTGCTGGCCGTCGAGCTTGAGATGTTCACCCCTGCACTACTGAGGAAAACCCATGACTGACGCGCTCTGGCATAACCTGCAACTGTGCCCGCATGGCAATCCCGAGCAAACAACCCGCAACGCCGCAATTGCGGTACGTGCGGGCAAGATTGCCTGGCTGGGCGCGCTGGATGAGCTCCCGGCGGAATATGCCAGCTTGCTCAAGCATGACCTGAATGGCGCGTGGGTAACGCCCGGACTGGTGGATTGCCACACGCATCTGGTCTACGGCGGCCAGCGTGCTGACGAGTTTGCCCAGCGCCTGGCAGGTGTCAGTTACGAAGAGATCGCCCGCAATGGCGGGGGTATTGTCTCCACGGTGCGCGCCACTCGAGCTACCGATGAATGCACATTGTTTGCCCAAGCCGCCGATCGCCTCACGCCACTGCTGGCCGAAGGTGTCACAGCCGTCGAGATCAAATCCGGCTACGGGCTGGACCTGGCCAGCGAACGCAAGCTGCTGCGGGTAGCGCGCAAACTGGGCGAGCATTATCCGGTATCGGTTTACACCACTTTTCTCGGCGCACATGCTCTGCCGCCCGAATATGCCGGGCGCGCCGACGACTACATCACACTCGTCTGTGAGCGCATGCTGCCCGCGCTGGCCGATGAAGGACTGGTTGATGCCGTAGATGTGTTTTGCGAGCGCATCGGCTTTACCTTGTCCCAATCTGAACGCGTCTTTGAGGCGGCGACCCGACGCGGTTTACCGGTAAAAATCCATGCTGAACAACTATCCAATGCTGGCGGCACAACGCTGGCGGCGCGTTATCAAGCGCTGTCGGCCGATCATCTGGAGTTTCTGGATGAAGCGGGCGTTGCTGCAATGAAGGCAGCGGGAACGGTGGCCGTGCTGCTACCCGGCGCGTATTACTTTATCCGCGAAACCCAACTGCCGCCGCTGGATTTGCTGCGCCAGTATCAAGTGCCGATTGCCCTGGCGACTGATCACAATCCTGGCACTTCGCCAGTCAGCTCCCTGCTGTTGACCATGAATATGGCTTGTACGCTGTTCCGCATGACTGTCCCGGAAGTGCTGGCGGGCGTGACTCGCAATGCTGCACAAGCACTGGGTAAAGCAGAGGTACACGGTTCATTGGCAGTGGGCAGGCAAGCCGATTTCGCAGTGTGGTCGGTCGATACGCTGGCCGAACTGGCCTACTGGATTGGTCGTCCACTTTGCCAGCGAGTGATCCGCGGTGGCGAGACGGTTTACGTCCGCCCGGAGTATCCGCAGCAATGACCGGCACACAACAAACTCAAGCCGCAAAGGTTTGCCATTCATGAACCACACCATCCAATGCTTGCTGGCTGAACGCGCACTGTTGCCGCAGGGCTGGCGCCACAACGTATTGCTGCAATGGGACACCTCAGGCCTGTTAACTGGCGTCACGCCGGACTCAAAACCCGGTTCTGTTACGCCGCGCGCAGACGGTCCGGTTATCCCCGGCATGCCCAATCTACACTCGCACGCTTTCCAGCGTGCCATGGCCGGGCTGACCGAGTATCTGGGTAACCCGCAAGATAGTTTCTGGAGCTGGCGCGAGCTGATGTACCGCTTTGCCGCGCAACTCACGCCCGAAACCTTGCAGGCGGTCGCCACGCAGTTGTACATCGAGATGGCCAAAGCCGGTTACACCTCAGTGTGCGAGTTCCACTATATCCACCATGCCGCGCAGGGTCAGTACTATGCCAACCCGGCCGAGCTATCCGGGCGTTTGATTGCAGCGGCGCAAACCGCTGGCATTGGCCTGACCTTGCTGCCGGTGTTGTATCAGCACAGCGGTTTTGGCGGGCGCGCCCCCTTGCCGGAACAAGCCAGGTTTATCAGCAGTACGGACTGGATGCTCAACCTGCTGGCCCATTTACGGCGAGACCATCCGCAACACGCCGGTCTGCGCTTTGGTGTGGCGCCGCATTCGCTGCGCGCGGTTGCGCCAGCCACGCTGGATATCGTGCGCCAGCAACTACACGCGGCAGACCCAAGCGCGCCCATCCATATTCATATCGCGGAACAACAACAAGAAGTTAGCGATTGCCTGGCCCAGACCGGAGCCCGTCCGGTGCGCTGGCTGCTGGACAACCAGCCGGTGGACGAACGTTGGTGCCTGGTCCATGCCACGCATATGCAAGCTGGTGAAACGCTTGATCTGGCCCGCAGCGGCGCCATTGCCGGTATCTGCCCGACTACCGAGGCCAATCTGGGCGATGGCATTTTTGATGGGGTGAATTATCTGGCTGCCGGGGGGCGCTGGGGCATTGGCTCGGACAGCCATATCAGCGTGTGCGCCCGCGAAGAATTGCGGTTGTTTGAATACAGCCAACGCCTGCGCGACCAGCGCCGCAATGCGCTCGCCAGCGCCACAACGCCCGCCGTAGCAGATCGCTTGTATCTGGATGCGGTGGCTGGCGGCGCGCAAGCCAGCGCTCGTCCTATCGCTGGTTTGGCGCTCGGGCAACGAGCAGATTTTCTGGTGCTGGATGCGCAACACCCAAATCTGCTACAGCGCCAGGATGACCAACTACTGGCCGGGCTGGTGTTCTGTCAGCACGGCGAGACCCCGATTCGTGACGTTTATGCTGGCGGCAAATGCATCATCGCCGATCGCCAACATGCCGCACAAGACACTGCGCTGGCGGATTATGGCAAGGCGCTCAAGCAATTGCTGGCGTGACCTAGCACGCCATTTTGACGGAATAAATGAAACCGATGGCACACCCCATCTACACCTTGCATCGCGGCACCGCACCGCTACTGATCTCCATGCCACATGTGGGCACGCATATCCCGGCCAGCTTGTTGCAACGGATGAATCCCGTTGCAACGCAACTGGATGATACCGACTGGCATTTGCCGCAGTTGTATGACTTTGCCCGCGAGTTAGGGGCATCGATCTTGATTGCGCAGCATTCGCGTTATGTGATTGACCTGAATCGACCGCCAGATAACGCCAACCTCTATCCTGGTCAGGACACCACCAGCCTGTGCCCGATCGATACCTTCGCCAAATCACCGCTTTATCTCGCCGGTCAGGCACCGGATACGGCAGAAATCGCCGAGCGCGTCACCACGTATTGGCAACCGTATCACCAGGCCTTGCAAGCCGAACTCGCAAGATTGAAGGCGGAGCACGGCATTGCACTGCTATGGGATGCGCATTCCATCCGCTCAGAAGTGCCGCGTTTTTTTGACGGACGCTTGCCGGACTTCAATCTGGGCAGCGCTAATGGCAGTTCATGTGCGGCTGGGCTGGGCGAACAATTGCTGGCCGCCGCGCAACGTCATCCGGATTACAGCGCAGTGCTCAACGGGCGCTTTAAAGGCGGCTATATCACGCGAGCCTACGGCGCCCCGGCGGACGACATCCACGCCATTCAACTGGAGTTGTCTTTGCCCACCTATATGGCCGAAAAGCCACCGTATGCCTTTGATGACAATCTGGCCGGGCAAGTCCGCCCGGTGATCAGGGATTTGCTGCAGGAAATGCTGGACTGGGCCAGTACTCGCCGCAGCAGCTAACCGTTCAGGCGCCCAGCACCAGCGCAATCACCCGGCGCTCTTCAGCGGTCAGAATATTGAAGGTACGGCACAACGCCCCGGTGTCCATCACATCAAGCCCGACATGAGCCTGGCCCAGCGTCGCGTAAAGCCGCGGATGCGGAAAACGAATGGATTTACCCGTGCCCAGCAACACCACTTCCGGCTTGAGCTCCAGCAATTGCTCGAAATGCTCCGCAGTCATGTCCTCGAATGAGGCCGGTTGCCACTCCCGAATCTCGTTCGGCGTCACAATCAGACTACCCTCGTACTGCTGCTGATTCACCCTGACAAAGCCATCGCCATAAGACGTGAACTGGTTCAGGTTGTCGACGTTGGTGTGATGCAGTTTCATGACGCGCATTCCTCAGAGCGAAGCGGCTATTTTACCGGATGTGCCCTGATTTGCGCGGCATAAGGATTGGCGATGGCGTAACAGCATCACTCCGCGCGGGGACCAACGCTTGCGATCACACTGTTTGGCAATCCAGGCTCTCCAGCGCAAGCGCGCCTGGTCAGTCTGTTCATAGACTGCCGCCCGATAAAAACAGACCAGGCGCCGAATAACTTGCTATCTCGACCGGATTTGGCCGTAACCACTGGTAACAAGCCAAATTAAACACGCACTTGTGCCCGTTTTCGTTCCTTCTTCGCTAGAATGTCAGGTTCCCCTCCGATTTTCTTTCAGGCGTATTTGATGGAAGCCATTCTCAAGTCGAACAAGCTGTTGAACGTTTGCTACGAAATCCGCGGCCCGGTGCCGGAAAAAGCGCGGCAGATGGAAGAAGAAGGCTATCGCATCATCAAGCTCAATATCGGCAATCTGGCGCCATTTGGCTTTGAAGCGCCCGAAGAAGTCGTGCAGGACGTAATCCGCAATCTGCCCAACGCGGCCGGTTATGTGGATTCCAAAGGTTTGTTCCCGGCGCGTAAAGCGATCATGCATTACACCCAGGAAAAGAAAATCGCCGATGTCACGGTTGACGATATCTACATTGGCAACGGCGCGTCCGAGCTGATTGTGATGTCCATGCAGGGCCTGTTGAATAACGGTGACGAAGTATTGGTGCCCATGCCGGATTACCCGCTGTGGACTGCCGCCGTGAGCTTGGCCGGTGGCACGCCGCGCCACTATCTGTGTGACAGCAACAATGGCTGGTTCCCGTCACTGGACGATATCCGCGCCAAGATCACCCCGCGCACCCGCGCCATTGTGGTGATCAACCCCAACAACCCGACTGGCGCGCTGTATCCGGATGATCTCTTGAAAGAGATCGTCGAGATTGCGCGACAGAACAAGCTGATCATTTACGCCGACGAAATCTACGACAAGGTTTTGTACGATGGCCGCACGCACACTTCCATCGCTTCGCTGGCTAACGATCTGCTGTTTGTAACCTTCAACGGTTTGTCCAAAAACTACCGTGCCTGCGGCTACCGCGCTGGCTGGATGGTGGTTTCGGGCAACAAGAAGATCGCCAAAGATTACATTGAAGGCCTGAACATTCTGGCCACCATGCGTTTGTGCGCCAACGTGCCCGCGCAATATGCGATCCAGACTGCGCTGGGCGGCTATCAAAGCATCAACGACCTGGTGAAACCGGGCGGGCGACTGACCAAACAGCGTGATCTGGCGTACGAGATGCTCAACGCCATTCCGGGTGTAACGTGTAACAAGCCGCATGCGGCGCTGTATATGTTCCCGCGGCTGGACCCGAAGGTTTACCCGGTCCAAGACGACCAGCAACTGATCCTGGAACTGCTGCAGGAAGAAAAAGTGCTGCTGGTACAAGGCACGGGCTTCAACTGGCCGCAGCCGGATCACTTCCGTATAACCTTCTTGCCCAATCTGGATGATCTGACCGACGCACTCAATCGCGTTGAACGCTTCCTGGCGGGTTATCGCAAACGGCACGGTACGGCATAATGCAGGTTCTTGAACTGATTGATGATTCGGGCAAGCTGGCTGCCCCGCAGTGGTTACCGCTGGCCGAAGCCGTTCATGTTCAGTTGCGCCCCAACCTGCCTGCGGATTACGCGGGCCGCTTGTTGGTGATTGCGCAAAATGGCGGCAGACTCATCGCCGTCACCAAAGAAGACCGGGTACTCGGGCTCGCGCTATGGCGCCTGATCGAGAATACCTATGAAGGCCGCCGTCTTTACGTAGACGATCTGGTCACCGACGCGAATGTGCGATCCACCGGCGTTGGCAAAATGTTACTGGACTGGCTACAAGCCAAAGCACACGCGCTCGATTGCGATGTGCTGGCCCTGGATTCGGGCGTTCAGCGCGCATTGGCGCACAAATTCTATTTTCGCGAGGGGATGCATATCGCTTCGTATAACTTCAAAAAGGCGCTGAAATGAGAGCGATTCATGTTGGTTTATGCGGTGTTGGCACCGTGGGCGGTGGCACTGCTGCCGTATTGAAACGCAATGCAGAAGAGATCGCACGCCGCGCCGGGCGCCCGATCAAGATCATTATTGCGGCTAACCGCGATCTGGAACGTGCCCGCGAAGTGTGTGGCCCCGACGTAGAGATCGTCAGCGATGCGCTCACCGTGGTGAATCACCCGGACGTGGACATTGTGGTCGAGCTGATTGGTGGCACTACTGTGGCTAAAGAGCTGGTGCTCAAGGCCATTGCCAATGGCAAGCACGTGGTGACTGCCAATAAAAAACTGATCGCCGAATACGGCAACGAGATTTTCGAGCGCGCCCAGGAACAAGGCGTGATGGTGGCATTTGAAGCCGCCGTGGCCGGTGGCATTCCAGTCATCAAAGCCCTGCGCGAAGGCCTGACCGCCAATCGTATCGAATGGATTGCCGGCATCATCAACGGCACCAGCAACTTCATCCTGACCGAAATGCGCGACAAAGGAGTGAGCTTTGCCGCCGCACTGGCTGATGCACAAAAGCTGGGCTACGCCGAAGCTGATCCGACCTTCGATATCGAAGGCCACGACGCCGCGCACAAACTGACGATCATGAGCGCGATTGCGTTTGGTATTCCGGTGCAGTTCGACAAAGCGTACCTGGAAGGCATCAGCAAACTGGACGCGCTGGATATCAAATACGCCGGTGAACTGGGTTATCGCATCAAGCTGCTGGGTGTAACCCGTCGCCGTGAAAACGGCATTGAACTGCGCGTCGCACCAACGCTGATTCCGGCCAAACGCCTGATCGCCAATGTCGATGGCGTGATGAACGCCGTGCTGGTGAAGGGTGACGCCGTCGGCGCCACCATGTATTACGGCCCAGGCGCTGGCGCCGAGCCAACCGCCTCCGCCGTCATAGCCGATCTGGTCGACGTCACCCGCCTGGCCACTGCTGACCCGGAAAACCGCGTACCGCATCTGGCCTTCCAGCCGAGCGAAATCGCCAACCTGCAGATTCTGCCGATTGGCGAAGTGGAAACTTGCTACTACCTGCGCATGGATGCGGAAGATCGCCCAGGCGTGCTGGCCGACGTGACCCGGATTCTGGCTGATGCCAATATCTCGGTGGATTCAATGCTGCAAAAGCCCGCGGCCGATCAAGCCGATGGCCGCGCCGATATCATCATCCTGACGCATCAAGCGGTGGAAAAAAATATCGACGCTGCGCTGGTCAAGATCGAAGCCTTGGGTAGCACCACCGGCAAAGTGGTGAAACTGCGACTGGAACATTTGAATGGCTGATCGGCGCCGGCATCGGGCAAACACAATGTGGCTGGCCGCGTTGCTGGTGCTGGGTGCCAGTGCCGGCACGCTGGCCGACAACGCCAGCGTGCGCGCCACCAATATCTCGGTTATGCGCGGCGCGGTAGTCAGCCAGTGCAAACGGCACGACTTGCCGCAATCCGCTGCTGATACTTTGGCCAAGCTGAACGTTCAACTGGATAAAGACGCGTTTTGCGGCTGCGTTGGTAAGCGGCTGATGCGTGACACCCGCATCAATGGTCTGATTGCCGGTAAAGAACCCGCCCTGAGTGACGCTGATCTGGATCGCGTACTCAAGGGCAAAGCGGCAGCTGCCGGGTTTAGCTGCATGGGTGAGATGATCGATACCTTGATCGACCAACCTGCGCAATAAACGGGCGGCCCCTGCGATGATCCTGGAAATAGCCAATCTGAACGTCAAAGCCGGTGAAACCGGCGCTTTTGAAGCGGCGTTCAAGCAAGCCCAGAGCATCATCGCCAGCATGCCCGGCTATATCAGCCACGAACTGCAACGCTGCCTTGAACGCCCCAACCATTACGCCTTGCTGGTGCGCTGGGACACGCTGCAAGCCCATACCGAAGGCTTTCGCGGCTCGCCCCAATACCAACAGTGGAAAGCGCTGTTGCACCACTTCTACGACCCGTTCCCGACGGTGGAACATTACGAGCTGATAGCTCCCTGAGACAGGTCCTGATCATGCAATACATCTCCACCCGCGGCGGCATGTCGCCCAAACACTTTTCTGAAATCCTGCTGGGCGGCCTGGCGCCGGACGGCGGGCTGGTTGTACCGGATCAATATCCGCAGTTGTCCATTGACGACCTCAAAGCGCTGTCGACCCTGAGCTATCCGGATCTGGCCTTTGCCATCATCAGCCGCTTTGTCGATGACATTCCGGCAGCTGACCTGAAAGCGTTGATCGCCAAGACCTATACCAAAGAGGCTTTTGGTACAGATGAGATCACCCCCGTAACCCGCCTGGAAGACGACCTCTTCATCCAGCAGTTGTCCAACGGCCCAACGCTCGCCTTCAAAGACATGGCGATGCAGTTGCTGGGCAATCTGTTTGAATACGTACTGACCCGCGCCGGCGAAGAAATCAACATTGTTGGCGCCACCAGCGGCGACACCGGTAGCGCCGCCGAATACGCCATGCGCGGCAAGAAAGGCGTGCGGGTGTTCATGTTGTCGCCATTCGGCAAGATGAGCCCGTTCCAGCGCGCGCAGATGTTCTCGCTGCAAGACGAAAACATCTTCAATATCTCGGTCAAATCAATGTTCGACGCTTGCCAGGACATGGTCAAAGCCGTGAACAACGACGCCGCGTTCAAGGCCAAACACAAGATCGGTGCCGTGAACTCGATCAACTGGGGCCGCGTGGTTTCGCAAGCGGTGTACTACTTCAAGGGCTACTTTGCCGTGGCTGGCGAAGTTGGCGAGCCGGTCGATTTCTGTGTGCCTTCTGGTAACTTCGGCAACATCTGCGCCGCACATATTGCGCGCCAGATGGGCCTGCCAATTCGCCATCTGGTCGTCGCTACCAACGAGAATGACGTGCTGGACGAGTTCTTCAAAACCGGCGGTTATCACCCGCGCGGTCTGGACAAGACTTACGAGACATCCAGCCCGTCGATGGATATCACCAAGGCTTCCAACCTGGAACGCTTTGTGTTCGATCTGATCGGCCGTGATGGCGCCAAGTTGTCTGCGCTGTGGCACACCGTAGAAAAAGAACACGGCTTTGACCTCTCGCCCGCCGACTTTGCCCGCCTGCGCGATGAATATGGTTTCCGTTCCGAGAAAAGCTCTCATGCCGACCGTATCGCCAATATCCGCGAAGTCTTCGACAAATATGGCGTACAGGTTGATCCACACACCGCCGACGGCTATCACGCCGCCAAAGCGCACCGCGAAGCAGGCGTAAAGCTGGTGATCATGGAAACCGCCCTGCCCGCCAAATTTGAAGCGACCATGGAAGAAGCGCTTGGCACCAAGCCAGTCATGCCCGCAGAAGTGGCTAACCTGGAAAAACTGCCCCAGCGCTTCGATGTAATGGATGCGGATGTGCAGGCGCTGAAGGATTACGTGGCTGCTCGCGTGGGTTGATTGCCACTTGGCAACACCAAAACAAAAAGCCGGCTGTTCGCCGGCTTTTTGTTTTTCAGACACGCTACATTTACTACTTCAGTTCTGGCGCCTTGGCCAATACTTCCTGCATTTTCAGCAAGGCATCCTGGGTGGCCCGTTTACCGCTCAGAGAGAAGTCGTGTTTGAATTCGTCCCATTCAGCTGCGCCTTGACCAGAAACAGTCTGCGTGAGCACGACCTTGCCTGTCGGGTCGCTCACGGTGCAAGTTAGTTCTGCACTAAAGTGAGTCGGCGGCCAGGTCAGCGCACTCGGAGAACTAGAATCTGTTTTGATCACAGGCTTGATAACGTACACCACTGATTTGGCCGAAATGGTTTTAGCATCGTCGGGTGATTGCAGAACAACAACATCCTTGAACACGTTGCTCAGCATTTTATAAAAGCCGCCTTCAATTTCTTTATAAGGCCGATAGGTTACTTTGTCCCCACCGCCGCCCGGCGTAGTTACCGCCGCATCACGTTGCTCCGGACTGATATAGTAAGCAACTACCTTATCAACATGCACCGCCGGCGCACTAGCCTGCAGCTTGCTCGCATCCGGTGCGATATTAATTGGGTGGGCACAACCGCCCAGCAAAAATGCAGCCACCAAGCCAATCATCGTCAAACGCATTTTGAGTCCTTTTTATTTGAGCGCGTTAATAAAATTATTATCTGCATAAAGCGTTTCCAGCAATTTGCTGACCAGATCCGGATAGGATTGCTGCGCTTTCGGGATTGCAATAGCACCCGCGAAAGAAGATTCCCATTCAATATGAGCAACCTTGACTTGGTCATAAACAATTGCGCCCGCTTTCTTGACAACAAACCGAGCCTGAATGTCACCAGTGCCAGTATTCATGCCAGAGCCGTCCAGATCGTTCTTTTGCAACAAACCCGAAATCTCAAGCTGAGAACCTGGGTTCAGTCTGCCAGCAAGCTCCAGTTCTTGCGCAATTGCAGCGGCCAGATATTCGGCATATGAATTGTTATAGGGCGAGTGCATCCCCGAACCGCGAATGGAAATAGGGTTGGCATTACCGGGGCTGCCATCGACAGATGTAAACTTGCCCACTTTGGCATTAAAATCACCAGCCGATTTAAGCTGACCTACATTCGGGATTGACGGCGAATACTTGGGCGCGACAATAGAACAGCCGGTTGCCAACATGGCAAAAAGCGCAACAAATCCAATCTTGAACAAACGGGACATAGCTCCACCTGACGATAATTGTGTAATTTATTGATCATTACAATTGGGAAGGTCAAACAATAGATGGCCCTTTGCACTCCCCGGGCAAACACAAAGCGTGCAAATTATGCCATCAGGTTTCTGGTTGGCAATTGATCTGGCATCAAAATATGTCAGAGTGTGGTAATTTTATGCACAAAGAAATAACCCGACCCAACAGAAAGCTAAATCAGTATGGAATGCAGGTAACACAGAACAAATAAAAAAACGCCGCAAGCAGCGGCGTTTTTTTATTTACTGCAATTTCGCAATCAAACCGTACGCTTGAGCGCCAGGCCTTGTGCATCAAATACCAGTGTTTCTTTTTCCGGGAACACGAGACGTACAGATTCACCGCGCTTGAGTTCCGGATGATTGCCTGGCAACTTCACGCACAGGATTTCATTCACGCCTGGTACTTCAACATAGGTCAGCACGGTATCGCCCAGGTGTTCGACCAGATCGATGCGGGCTGGTACGCCTTCTTCGCCTTCCAGCACCAGTTGCACGTGCTCCGGACGAACGCCCAGAGTCATTTTTTCGCCGATCTTGGAGGAACCTGCGTCAACTGCTGCACGCACGGTAATGCCCTTGGGCAGGCGCAGTACTGCAGCGCCGCTTTCGACACCCACCAGTTGCGCTTCGAGCAGGTTCATCTTGGGCGAACCCAAGAAGCCGGCCACGAACAGGTTGGACGGGTTTTCGTATAGGTCCAGCGGGCTGCCGACTTGCTGGATGATACCGGCGTTCAGCACGACGATACGGTCAGCCAGAGTCATGGCTTCCACCTGATCGTGCGTCACGTAGATCATGGTGGTCTTCAGATCGTTGTGCAGCTTGGACAACTCAACGCGCATATTCAAACGCAAGGCGGCGTCCAGGTTCGACAGTGGTTCGTCGAACAAGAACACTTCTGGCTCACGCACGATGGCGCGACCGATAGCTACACGCTGACGCTGACCGCCCGACAGAGCTTTAGGCTTGCGCTCCAGCAAATGGGTGATCTGCAGAATATTGGCGGCGCGTTGCACGCGACGATCCACGTCTTCCTTGGGATTGCCAGCCAGCTTGAGCGAGAACGCCATGTTGTCATACACGCTCATGTGCGGGTACAGGGCGTAAGACTGGAACACCATCGCAATACCGCGCTTGGAAGCGTGGATATCGTTGGCCATCGTCTCGCCAATGAGCAAGTCGCCTTCGCTGATATCTTCCAGACCGGCAATCATGCGCAACAGTGTGGATTTGCCGCAGCCCGATGGGCCAACGAACACCACAAACTCGCCATTCTTGATTTCGAGGTCGACGCCCTTGATAACTGCGACGTCCTTACCGTATGTTTTTTTGATGCCCTTGAGCGTAACCGAAGCCATTTATTCGATTCCTTGAAAACTTGTCATTCTGTATGTGCTGCAAAACCGAAATGTTCGGCCGCTTACTTCACTGCGCCGTCCAGACCACTGACGAAATATCGCTGAGTGAAGGCGAAGAAAATCAGTACCGGGATGATCGTCATTACGATAGCCGCCATCACCAGGCTGGTAGAGGTTGCGAACGGCCCGGTCAGGTCGTTAAACACACCCACCGCCAGTGGCAGCTTTTCACGCGAGTTCAGTACGATCGATGGCCACAGATAATCGTTCCATTCGTTGACCAAAGTAAAGATGGCCAGGGCAGCAATGGACGGTGCGCATACCGGCACCATGATTCGCCACATGATCTGCAGCTCTGTAGCACCGTCAACCCGCGCAGCGTCGATCAGATCCTGTGGCACAGCTTCAAATGCCTGGCGCATCAGGAAAATACCGAAAGCACCCGCAATGTTGGGCAGCACCGCTCCGGTCCAGGTATTGAGCAGACCCAGATTCTTCATGGTAATGAAGTTAGGCACCAGCGCGACTTCAGACGGCAGCATCATTGTGGCGATAATTGCCACAAAAATCAGATTGCGACCGGCAAACTTCAGCCGTGCCAACGGATAACCCGCCATCACCGAAACAACGGTCACACCAACCACGGCCCAGAAGGTCATGATGGCAGAGTTGCCCAGATAGGTCATGAAGGGCATGTCGTGAAACACGCGGATGAACCAGCCAAAGCCCGGGTCCGTCGGCCAGAAGGCGCGTGGGAACAACCAGATATTGGAAGAATCTTCAGACAGGCCCGCAGAGAGGGCCCAGATAAAGGGGAATGCGGTAAAGATGGCGAACAGGAGCAAGCCGAAGTAATGCATACCACGACCAATCACCGTCCGCGACGTTTTGCCAAGCGCCATTTGTAATCTCCCTATGCCTTATTTCTTGTCGCCGAAGAAGCGGAATTGAATCACGGCGAGCAGCATGCAGAAGAACGTCACAACCACACCGGCAGCAGCTGCGCGGCCAAAGTTGTAGTTCCGGAATGCCTGGTCGTAAACGTAATACAACGCGGTGTATGTATCAGCCTGACCCTTGGTCAGTACGATCACTTCCAGATACACCTTGATAGCGGCAATGGTACTGAGGAGCGTACAGAGCAGAATGGTCGGCTTGACCATGGGAACAGTGATCTTCCAGAAACGCTGGAAGGCATTGGCGCCGTCCAGAATAGCGGCTTCTTCAACTTCCGAAGGGATCGCTTGCAGACCGGCAAGATACAACACCATGTAGTAACCGATACCTTTCCAGAAGGTAAAGATCATCAGCATGTACAAGGCAATGGAAGGTTCGCCCAGCCAGTTCACCTGATCATGAATCAGGCCCAGCGACTGCAGCAACCAGGTCAGCACACCGTCGTACTTGTAGACGTTGGCCCACACCACACCGGCAATCGAGATCGAGGTAATGACCGGGATGTAGAACAGCGCGCGGAACAGCGTCATGCCAGGCAACTTGTTGTTGACCATTTTGGCGACAACCAGCGCGGCCAGCTGGATCACCGGAACGATCAGCAGGTACAACGCCGAGTTTTTCAGCGCGTTCCAGAACAGCGGTTCGTTGGCAATGTATTTGAAGTTTGCGAAATTATTCCAGGTGGCGGTGCCGTCGGCAATGCTGTAGTCCTGGAATGCGAGGTAGGTGTTATAGCCAACTGGCCAGAACGTCAACAGACCCATCAGGATCAGGGCTGGCGCCAGGAACAAATAGGCTATCGCGGTGTAACTGTTTGAAGTCTTCACGACGCAACTCGACTGTATCTTTATTTTTTTATGTAAAGGACTGAGCGGAACCGCCGTTGCCAGCGGATCCGCTCAGGAACTTCAGCTACTGCAACAGCTTATTTCTTCAGCTTTTCGTTCCAGGCAGCAACAGCTTCGTCCAGCGCAGCCTTAACTGGCTTGCGGCCTTCCACTGCGTCCTGGATCTCGTCTTGCAGCTTCTTGTTCATAGCTGCTTCGTCTGGCAGCACGCCTGGCGGAATGGTCAGAGTGCGAGCGTTGTCCATGGACTGAGCTGCAACAGCACGGCCTTGTTCAACTGCATCGGCGCTCTTGGCACCAGCCTGGAAGTACGGATCCAGATTGCCCTTCTTGGTCGATGGGAAGGTGGTTTCGGTTGCCTTGGAGAATGCAACTTGCGATTCGTCGTTGGTCAGGAACACGCCCAGCTTGGCAGCTGCAGCAGGATCCTTGGTGCCCTTCGGAATCACGAAGTCCATCAGCCACGCGCCGAATGCCATCTTGCCGGCATCAACCGGGAACTTGGCAACGCCAGTCTTGGCGTAAACAGCCTTGGCATCAGTTTCGGTACGCTTCAGAGCTTGAGGCGCGGTAGTCATCATGGCGATCTTGCCAGAGTTGTACGCAGCGATTTCTTGCTCGAATTCAACCTTGAACACGTCCTTAGGCATTACACCGGCTTTGTACAGATCAGCAAACTTCTGAACGAAAGCGATGTGCTTCGGGCTGTTGAACACGGCCTTGCCGTTTTCAACAACTGGCAGGCCCGCGTAGTAGAACCAACCTACGAAGTTGCCCAGCTTCGGTGCGTATGCAGGAACGCCAGTCTTGGCAGTGATTTGCTGACCGTCTTTAACGAATTCGTCAAAGTTTTTCGGAGCAGCTTTCACACCAGCCTTAGCCAGGATGTCCTTGTTGTAGGCGATGATCGAAACAGAGTTGTACCAAGGGAATGCGTACACTTTGCCGTTTACGGTCACGTCTTTGATCGCGCCAACGGAGTAGGTGTTCTTGGCTGCGCCCAGGTATTGGTCCAGCGGCAGGATGTTGCCTTGTGCGGCAAAGTCATGCACCCAAGGCACATTGAAGTTCACCAGTGCTGGCGGGTTGCCAGCAGCGATGGAAGCGATCAGCTTCGGCTGGATCTGGTCCCAGTTCATGTCAACCCACTTGGCGGTCAGGCCTGGGTTGGCTTTGTTGAAGTCAGCAACTGACTTGTTGAAGTAGTCATTGAATTTAGGAGCCAGGTTCATGGTCCAGAATTCGAGTTCGGTATCAGCTTGTGCGTAAACAGCAGCAAAACCGAAAACTACAGCGCCTACGGCCAACATCTTCTTGAGCTTCATCTTGTCTTCCTCTTGGAGTTATCGACAAATACGCCAGGAATTTTTTCCTTGCGGTACACCACACTTGATCCGACGTGTGCCCATCAGATCATGCGGATTTCTGCACGCCGCGGGAGTGTATCAGATATCCCCGCGACAAATTTTGCGACCACGCAATATGTCAATTGCGTAATACACCTACAACAATTGCTGCCTATTTGGCACCCAGCTTGCTGTTCCAGAAGGCAACAGTTTCGTCCAGCGCCTGCTTCACCGGCTTGCGCCCGGCGATGGCTTCTTGCAGTTCATCCTGCAGCTTTTTGTTCATCGATGCTTCATCCGGCAAACCGGTTACGGTCAGCGTCCGGGTATCGCGAATCGCCAGCGCAGCGACTGCGCGGCCATGTTCGATAGGATCGGTCGAATTGGCACCGCTCTGGAAGTACGCATCACCCACCGCATTGCGGGTCGACGGGAAGGTGGTCTCGGTAGCCTTGGAGAACGCCAGCTGATTGGCATCGTTGGTCAGGAATTGACCCAGTTTGATAGCCGCATCAGCGTGCTTGGAACCCTTGGGCACCGACCAGAAGAACAGGTAGCCACCAAACGGAGTTTTACCGTTGGAGAGCGGGAACGATGTGGTCACGGTCTGCGCGTAGATCGGCTTGGCATCAGTCTGGGTGCGTTTGAGCGCTTGCGGCGAAGTGGTCATCATGGCGATCTTGCCAGAATCATAAGCGGCGATTTCCTGTTCGAATTCCATCTTGAACACGTCTTTTGGAATCGAACCGTCTTTGTACGCCTGGGCAAAACGCTCAACAAACTTCACGTGTTCCGGGCTGTTGAAAACAGCTTTGCCGTTCTGGATAACCGGCAGACCTTCGTACATGAACCAGCTGGAGAATTCTTGCAGCTTGGGAGCAAAACCAGACACGCCGGTCTTGTCTTTAAGCTGTTTGGAGTAGGCAAACAATTCGTCGAGTGACTTGGGCGCAGCTTTCAGGCCCGCTTTGTCGAACAACGCCTTGTTGTAGGCAATGATGGAAACCGAGTTGTACCAAGGCAGGCCGTAGATTTTGCCGCCGTAGGTCACGTCCTTGATGGCCGCGTCGGTGTAAACCTTTTTGAAACCGGCGATTTTGCTATCCAGGGGCAACAGCAGGCCTTTCTGGGCATATTCGGCCGCCCAAGGCACTGGGAGGTTCACCAGATCAGGTGCGTTACCTGCAGCAAGCGCAGCAACAAAGCGCGGCTGAAAGGCATCCCAATCTACATCGGACCAAACTGCTTCGATATCAGGATTGGCAGCGTTGAATTTCGCGGTCAGGTCTTTCATGACGGCGTCGAACTTGGGCGACAGGCTATTGGACCAGAATTCGACTTTGACTTTGTCGGCGGCGGTGGCATGCAGCGAAGCTACAGCACAAGAGGCGGCGGCAAGCGCCAGAACGACCTTCCTGAACTTCATCGTGATTCCCCATCTTCTATTCGAGTAAGTGTCATGCACGCCGGTTAAACCGGTGTCGTCACTTGCTGCAATACGGCGCAGCTACAGCGACTCCATCATGCGGCGAAGCACTTACAGAAACACAGAAATAGCGAAAGGAATCTGAACTGAAAACCTGGATTACGACGGCAATCCTGCGACAGCGCAAATTGCGGCTGCACAAGACCAGGCGCAACGTGGTTGCACCGACCGAAATACCTTGTATCTGTTCGTTTCCCGGGTAGTGAGCGGACTATCTTGACCACTGCACTTCCCCATCCTCTATGCACACCCGCTCATTGTCGGGTTATTTCTGGTTCCAGGCCGGCTTCGCTGCCAGACCATGCCCACCTCTTTCTTCGAGGCTTTGGCAGATTACAACAATTTATCAATACGGTGAATTACTTCCACAATTCACCTGATGGGATCGGCTGCCGACAAACTGGGTGGCAAGCTGGCCGAACCGTTTCTCGCATGTAGTCAGATACAAGCACACAAAGAAAATGACTACACATGCGATTTTTAAAAATGTGGCCTAAAGGCGCAAAAACACTGGATTTAGCGATGCAATTCCACCACAAAGTCGTAGTAATCGCTGCGAAACCAGGAGTGCGTCAATTCAACTGGCAGGCCGTTTTCCAGATAACCCACCCGCACCAGGTGCAACATCGCCTGCCCTTCCGGAATATCCGCCAGGCCAGCAAGCCGGGCATTGGCATTTACCGCAGCGATATTCTGTATCGCCCTTACAACACTAAGCTTGGCGTTCTGCATATATTCATAAAGCGAATCGCCAATCTTGAGCGGATCGGCCACCAGATGATGCGGCAACGCAGTTTCTTCAACCGCCATCACCACGTCGTTGGCAGTACGCACCCGCAGCAAACGTGAGACGCGCGCATTCGGCGCCAGGTTAAGCCGCATCAACTCTTCAGCGGTAGCCGGAGCCACTTCGCGCTTGAGCCAACGACTCCCCGGCACAAAACCACGCTGCTTGAGCATTTCCGACAAGTTGGTCAGTCGCGACAGCGGTTGTTCCAGCTTGGGAGTGATAAACGTGCCAGCGCCCTGGCGGCGCACGATCATGCCTTGTTCGTACAACAGATCCAGCGCTTTACGCGCAGTCACCCGCGACAAGCCCAGCACCTCACAAAAAGTGCGCTCGGACGGCAACGGGTCTTCAGCCTTCCAGAACCCGGCGTGTATCGCGGCAGCCAGCTTGTGGCTGAGTTGCAGATAAAGCGGCGTGGCGCTGTCTGCTTCCGGCTTGAGAAACAACAGCTTTTGCTGTTGATCCATATCCTGCACTCCCCTTATTGGCGGTGCATCGTCTCCCAACGATGCAGCAAAAGTCGTTCAGGCAGCACACCCGAATAAAGGATGTGCTGCAGCAGAAACACTCAAGCGCTTACCGCTTTGTGGATCAGGATCAACGCCCCGGCACACGAGTCCTTCTGTGGACGCGAGGTGGTGGCGAGAAAGGCGGCTGGAATATACGGACGCATTGCTTCAGACAAACCACCACCGCACAATGCGATCGGCAGGTCTGGTGCGGTTGTCCGCAATGCGGCGCCAATAATCTTGATTTCGCGGCCAGCATCCAGCAAAAAGCCGCGAGCGACGGCATCTTTCTCGCCGTACTGAACCACGATGGGCGACAACGAGGCGCATTCGCCCTGTTTCATCTTGCCCATCCAGTCGAAAATCTTTTCTTTGGTATCGCCAACTACAGCCAGCAAGGCTCGGCCGAAGTCAGTCATTGGCTGCCGACCATCAAACAGGCGCTGGACATGGTTGATGGCTTTCAGGCCCAGATACGCACCCGAACCTTCGTCGGATGTCGGAAAGCCCCACCCGCCCACTTCCACGCGCTGGCCGTCAGGCAACCAGCCTTCACCAATGGAGCCTGTGCCCACTGCGATGACAGCGCCATGTGCGCCATTGTGCGCACCCAGCAAGGTAGAGAAACCGTCAGTTTCCACGATGATCTTGGCAAAGCCGGGGTTGCTGGCTTCAAACTCGGCCGCCCAGGTGCGGTTATGCACACCTGACATTCCCAGACCTACGGCGCATAGCGAGAAATCCGGACTATTGACGCCGATGGCAGAAAAGCCGTCGCGGACGGCCTGCAGTATGTTGGCCCATGCTTTATCGATGCCTTGTTGCAGAGCAGAAGCCCCCGCTTCAGCCCGCACCAGCTCTACGCCGTCCAGACCCGAGATACAGATACGCGTGCCAGTGCCACCACCATCCACGCCGATGAGGTATTGAAGACCACCCATGATTCGATTCCTTTCCATCTGTACTGACACTGCAATCATGTTGCGGTGCCGTTTATTTTCACCCATGCCTGGCATGTGGTGTTCACTTGCCACTGCCAAAAACGACAATGCCGCCCTGATGATGGCGGCATTGTAAGAATTAGGCAACGACTCTTGGTAAGGCGTTGCTCTCAATCAACGATTAGCAACACCAGGCAAGCTACTGACAAACGAAACCGCGCTGGTTTCGCCGCCCTTTACATGCAGACCGCATTCCTTGTTTTCCGGGTTTTCCCACCACCAACGGCCAGCACGCACGTCTTCACCCACGGCGATGGCCCGCGTACAGGGCGCGCAGCCAATCGATGGATAATGCTTATCGTGCAAAGCGTTATACGGCACGTTATTGGCTTTGATATAAGCCCAGACGTCTTTTTCGGTCCATTCAATCAGCGGGTTGAATTTTTCCAGGCCGTTGCCAGCGTCATATTCCTGATTACCCAAGTCGGTACGGGTAGGCGATTGTTCGCGACGCAGACCGGTTACCCAAGCCTTTTTACCGGTCAGTGCGCGTTGCAACGGTTCGATTTTGCGAATGTGACAGCAGCCTTTACGCATCTCCACCGAGTCGTAAAAGGCATTGATGCCATTGCCGTTCACAAATGCTTCAATCGCCACCGCGTCCGGGAAAAACACCTGCACCGGATGATCCGGATAACGTTCGCGCACGGTTTGCATCAGCTCGTAGGTTTCTGCAGGCAGGCGACCAGTATCCAGACTGAACGAAGCAATGCCGACGTTATGGCGGGCAATCAAATCAGTCAGCACCATGTCTTCGGCGCCAAATGAATTAGCAAACACGGCGGGAGAAAACTCCGCTGCAATACGGTTAAGCAGGGCCAGCGTATCGGCAATCTTGCTCTCGAGATCCATCAGACACTCCGGAAATATTTCAACAACGGCAATTTAGCCAGCGGGCTCAAGCCAGCCTCAAAACACTAACTTGCTGCCGACTAGCGCCAACATCAAGGCCAGCAGTGGTCGCAAAAAACGGTCAGGCAGACGGCCGGAAAGGTGACTGCCGATATAAATCCCCGGCAATGACCCCATCAGCAAAAAGCTCAATACCGACCAATCCAGATTACCCAAGCCGGCATGCCCCAGTCCGGCGATCATGGTCAGCGGCACCGCGTGGGCGATTTCGGTCCCGACCAGTCGGGAAGTGGGAATCAACGGATAGAGTAAAAACAGCGCCACAGTGCCCAAAGCACCGGCGCCAATCGATGACAACGTAACGATTACACCCAACACCACGCCGGTGGTCACCGTAGCGGCCAAATGCTGGCCCGAATCCGCTTTCAGAAAACCAGCCGGGTTGGCAGACAACTTCTGGATCAGCGGTTTGGCCAGAATCGCCGCTGCGGTCAGTAACAGCGCAACGCCCAGCGTATGTTTGATCAGACCATTGATGGCCGCCGTATCTGCTTTCAGGCTATGCAGCGCCCATAAAGTCAGCATCGATGCCGGCACACTACCCGCCGCCAGCAAGCCCGTGACCTTCCAGTCAATATTGCGATGCTTGTGGTGCACCCAGACGCCGCCAGCCTTGGTGATAGAGGCGTACAGCAAGTCAGTGCCGACCGCGGTGGCCGGGCTGATACCAAAAAACAACAGGATGGGCGTCATTAGAGAACCGCCACCGACCCCGGTGACACCCACGATAAATCCCACAATCAAGCCAGAAACAACAAACCCAACACCCATTACGCAACCTCGTCAGAGAGGGGTGCACGGGCTGGCCGTTCCCTCAGAACTGGCGATGATATCATTCGGTTTATAATGCTATAGACTGTTATGTTAAGATTTTAGAATGCGTGGTTATTTATTGGGAAAGCCATGAAATTACAGCAATTGCGGTACCTGGTCGAAGTCTCCAAGCAAGGGCTGAACGTCTCCGAAGCGGCAGAAAAGCTGCATACATCGCAACCGGGGATTTCCAAGCAGATCCGCTTGCTGGAAGACGAACTGGGCGTACAGATATTTATCCGTAACGGTAAACGCGTCGTCGACGTCACCGCGCCTGGCCGCGAGATTCTGCATATTGCTGAACGCATTTTGATGCAGGCGCAGAACCTCAAGCGCATCGGCGAAGAGTTTGTGAATGTCGAAGGCGGCAGTCTCACCATCGCCACCACGCACACGCAAGCCCGTTACGCGCTACCCAAAACCATCAAGGCGTTTCTGTCGCGCTACCCCAAAGTCCGGCTGTCCATCAAACAGGGCAGCCCGACCCAGATTAGTGAAATGGTGGTTGAGGGTGAAGCCGATCTGGCCATTGCTACCGAAGGCATCGATCACTATCCGGAGCTGGCCATGTTGCCATGCTACGAATGGAATCGCTCCATCGTGGTACCCGAAGGCCACCCACTCGCCGCGCTGGATCGCAAAATTGGGCTTGAAGACGTCGCCGCCTACCCGCTGGTGACGTATGACTTTGCCTTTACTGGCCGCTCATTGATCAACCGCGCCTTTGAAAGCCGGGGCTTGACTCCCAACGTGGTGCTGACTGCCATCGACTCTGACGTAATCAAAACCTACGTCAGCCTCGGTCTGGGTGTCGGCATTCTGGCCACCATGGCGTTTGAGCCAGAACGGGATCGCGGCCTGGTCGCCATCGATGCCGGTCATTTGTTCGAGCCATCGACCACGCGAATTGGCGTGCGCCGCGATGCGTATCTACGTGGTTATGCGTTTGAGTTCATTGAACTGTTCTCACCGCATCTCACCCGCGAAATGGTGCAAGGCTCGCTACTGATGAATGAGCCGGAAGGTGAAGAAGAAGAGTAAGCGGCCCGCGCAGGCCTGCATTACTCACCAATAAAAAAGGCCAGCAATGCTGGCCTTTTTTATTGGCTACCCGGATATCTTAATCCGTGTATTAACTCAGACGGCGGCAACAAGCCGCACCGAGAGCGGCTGACCACCCTCGGCCAACATCAATAGCCGATCAATGTTCGGATGCTTGCCCGGATGCTTGAGCGCATCTTCAGTGTGCTCGGCATACAAGCGCAGGCCTTTATCTGCCGCAACCGTATCAATCGCGCCAAACTCCTGATACAGCGCATGGTAAACGCGCACGCTGCCAGCCTGACCCGGCCGGTTTTCCAGGCGGGCCGCAACGGCCTCACCCTCCAGCAACTCCAATGCACCCAAATGATCTACGCTCGGCAAGGTTGCCAGCACTTCGCTAAATTGCATGTTTCCAATCCTGATCGTTGATTCTGGAATTGATCCTGAATAGTAAAAAAGACGTCAAAGCCCCGCTGCGGCCGGACCCCATACCTGTTCAAAGCGGGTGCGGCCAATCAATACGGCCGGTTCGAGCATATCGGCGACGGCATATTGCGCATCACCACTATCGCGTTCAATGGGCTCGGGCAAGGCTTGATCCGCCGGGTCAAACAATGCCGCAATCAAGGGCGCCACTTCGTTAGACGAACGCTTCACCACGCCCACCTCGCCATTGGCCAGACGCACAACAGCACCGGGCGGATACAAACCAAGCGTGTCGCCAAACAACCTGCCCAGCTTGGCATCGGCCCCACCATGACCGCGCAAGGTGCGGAATAACGCGCTGTCTACCACGCTACCGCTACGCCACGCTGCCTGCGTCAACATGGCGCAATAGCGATCGGCCAGCCCGATCAAGCGAGCTTCAAAGCAAATCTGCTCGCCCTGTAAATGCACCGGGTAACCACTGCCATCGGGCAGTTCGTGATGCTGCAACACGCAGTCGAGCCACAGTTGGTCCGATACACCATAGCGGCGCAGTAAATCGCGACCTATCTGCGGATGTTGATGCATTGAGGTGCGTTGTTCCGGAGTCAACGGTCCGGCCTGGCGGGACAGTGTTTCCTGCAGCGCCATCATGCCAATATTCATGGTCAGCGTTGCGCTTAACACCGACTGGCGATCCTGCACGTTCATGGCCAGTCGCCGACACACCAGTTCCACAACCAGCGCCGTGTCTACGGCATGACGAATACCATAACCGCCCTCTTGTGCATGCAGGATCACGGCCAGCGCCACATCCTCGTTTTGCGTACAGGCTTGCTGTAGCAATTGCGCGATATCCGCGATGCGTTGCGAGAAGTCCGCCTGCAGTTGCTCGGCCTGCAGCGCTTCAAACAACTGAAAACGCGCATGCAATACCAACCCGGCCACCGAACTCGCGCTGCTGGCTGGGGAGGAATTGGTATCGTGGATCGATGACGCGGCAGGCATGGTCGGGAATGGGTCCGTAAGTGGGCCGAAGTGGCCTCTGATTCTAGCTTATGTGTCGGCTGCGTGGCCCGGTCATAACCGGAGCGATCCGCGCCAGCAAGTCAGAGTCAGACTTCGTCGATCCAGGCCAGTTGAATGGCTTCAAGAATTTTCTCGCCACAATGCTTGGGATCATCATTGAAGTCGTCGAGCGCCATCACCCATTCCATCAGATCGGTAAAGCGGATGGTTTTCGGGTCGATTTCGGGAAAGCGGTCAGCCAGTTCGATGGCGATATCGCGGGAATCTGTCCATTTCATGCCGGGTTCTCCTCTTTGACGCGAGCAACGCGTCCGGTGGTGAGTGCCACAAGTTCAGTCGGGGTGAGCCGGAAAACGCTGTTGGGCGTACCGGCGGCGGCCCACAATTCTGCATAAGTCAGCAGGTCTTCGTCGATCAAAGTAATCGGTTCTTCGATATGCGCTACCGGCGCAACACCGCCAATGGCAAAACCGGTTTTCACACGCACAAAATCGGCATCTGCGCGGCCAACCTTTTCACCCACCAGTTCCGCCACGGTTTTTTCGCACACGCGATTACGGCCACTGGTGACCACCAACACCAGCCGCTGGCTGGGTTTGGCTTTCAGAATGATGGATTTGGCAATTTGCGCGACATCGCAGCCAATAGCCTGAGCAGCATCGGCAGCAGTGCGGGTTGATGCATCAAAGGTCACAATCCGCGCGGCAATATCATGCCGGGCGAGAACATCGGCGACCCGTTGCTGGCTGGCAGAGATCGCGTCAGTCATCAGTGATTTTCCCGCGCGTGGTTGATGGTGTATTTCGGAATTTCCACTACCAGATCGGTGTCTTCAACCAGCGCCTGGCAAGACAAACGCGATTGCGCAGTCAGGCCCCAGGCTTTGTCCAGCAAGTCGTCTTCCAGTTCATCACTGGGTTCCAGGCTATTGAAGCCTTCGCGCACGATCACGTGACAGGTCGTGCATGCACACGATTTCTCGCAAGCATGTTCGATTTCAATATCATTTTGCAGCAGGGCATCACAGATCGACACACCCGGTTCGGCTTCAATGACCGCACCATCCGGGCACAGCGAGGGATGAGGCAGTACGACGATTTGAGTCACAGTGCAGTCCTTTTAAATCTCAGAGTTCGCCAATTTTTTGACCCGCCAGGCCGCGCTTGACCGCTGCATCCATACGGCGGCCAGCGAACTCACCCGTCACCTGGTTGAGCTCTTCAGCGGTGGTGCGAATGGTATCGGCATTGTCGCCTTGCAGTTGCTGCACCAGGCGAGCCAGTACGGTGTCGATTTCCACGCGCTCTTGCGCATTGAGCAAATGGCCATCGGATGCCAGCGCGGCTTCGGTAGCTTGCAGCAGGCTGGTGGCTTCGACCTTGGCTTCGGCCAGTTTGCGGGCGGTCATGTCATCGGCTGCAAATTTCATCGAATCCAGCAGCATCTTGCCGATTTCATCGTCACTCAAGCCATACGATGGTTTCACCGCAATGCTGGACTCCAGCCCGGTAGACAACTCACGCGCCGACACGGACAACAAGCCGTCTGCATCGACCTGGAAGGTCACGCGAATGCGGGCTGCGCCAGCGACCATCGGCGGAATGCCGCGCAGTTCAAAGCGCGCCAGCGAGCGGCAATCCGCAACCAACTCACGCTCGCCTTGCAAGACATGGATCGCCATGGCGGTCTGGCCGTCTTTGAACGTGGTGAACTCCTGGGCGCGAGCAGTCGGGATAGTGGAGTTACGCGGAATGACTTTCTCGGTCAGACCACCCATGGTTTCCAGACCCAGCGACAGTGGAATCACATCCAGCAGCAGCCATTCATCGTCGCCCTTGTTGCCAGCGAGCACATCGGCCTGCATCGCTGCGCCCAAGGCCACGACTTTATCCGGGTCCAGATTGGTCAGCGGCGCTTTGCCAAACAAATCGGCCACGGCACGGCGTACCTGCGGCATGCGGGTGGCTCCTCCAACCAGCACTACGCCTTTGATATCGGCAATGGTGAGCTTGGCATCGCGCAACGCTTTTTTGACTGGCGTAAGTGTCTTTTGCACCAGATGCGCGGTGATCTCATGCAGTTGAGCCACAGTGAGCTCGACGTCGATCATTTCGCCATCAGACAACAACGCGGTGAGATGCGTGCTGTCATGGTCAGTCAACGCCTCTTTGGCTTCGCGGGCACGGGTCAACAGCAGGCGCGAGTCCTGTGCGTTCAAGCGCGAGATACCGGCTTGCTCCATGGCCCAGCAGTGAATGCGATGGTCAAAATCGTCGCCACCCAGTTGCGAATCGCCCGAAGTGGCTTTGACTTCAAACACGCCACGGGTGAGCTCAAGGATGGAGACATCAAAAGTGCCACCGCCCAGGTCGTACACCACGTAAGTGCCTTCTGCGCCGTTATCCAGACCATAGGCGATCGCGGCAGCGGTAGGTTCGTTCAGCAAACGCAGCACGTTCAAACCGGCCAGTCGCGCCGCGTCTTTGGTCGCCTGGCGTTGGGCGTCGTCAAAATACGCCGGAACGGTGATTACCGCGCCAACCAGTTCGCCACCGAGACTTTCTTCGGCACGATTTTTCAAGGCACGCAGGATGTCCGCAGAGACCTCAACCGGGCTTTTCACCCCAGCCATCGTCTGTAGCTTGAGCATGCCGGGTTCGTCGACAAAACGGTACGGCGTAGCCAGATCGGCTATGTCTTTCAAGCCGCGGCCCATAAAGCGTTTGACCGAAACCACGGTGTTGGATGGGTCTTTGTTCTGGCGCGCTTGCGCAGCATGACCCACCGTGATGACACCTTCGGCGCCGTAGTTCACCACCGATGGCAGCAAGGCACGGCCCTCAGCATCCGGCAAACAGACTGCACTACCGCTGCGAACTGTCGCGACGAGCGAATTGGTGGTACCCAGATCAATACCGACCGCCAGACGATGCTGGTGCGGGGCGGCAGACATGCCAGGTTCGGCGATTTGCAGCAGGGCCATTGGTCCTGTCCTCTAAAGTCAAAAAGGCGCGCGTTTGCGATTCGCGCGCCTGTAAACGGTTGGGTTATCGTTGCCGACAAACCCGGTAATGAGTGCATTTTTGTTTCGGGCCTGCCGGGTCAATCCACCCGAATTCCAGGCCGAAAAGAAAAATGGTCTCGCTGGCTAATCATTCACTGCGGCGTGGCCAAAACCAGTCAGACCAAATCAATACAGCACGGACTCAATCGCGTTACCGATTTCCTGATCCAGCTTTTCCATAAAGCGCAGTTTGCGCACTGCCATCGCCGCATCCGCATAACGACCTTCGTCATCGATCAGGCGGCCGAGTTCATCTTCCAGCGCGTGAATTTCCTGACGCAATTCACCGTTCAGCTCTTCCAGCCGCTCCACATTTTGCGAGGCTTTGCCTTCGGCAATATGTTCACGCCAGATCATCTGATTCATCAGAAAATCCATCGGCATGGCGGTGTTGGTTTCTTCTTCGGTATCTACGCCATTCAATTGCAGCAAATAGCGGGCACGGGCGACGGGAGACTTGAGTGTTTGCCAGGCTTCGTTCACTTGCGTGGCGATCTGCAGCGACAAACGCCGTTGCGCATCGTCAGCACTGGCAAAGCGGTCAGGATGATACGTAGCTTGCAAGGCGCGATATTGCGTCTCCAGCGCTTTGCCATCAAGAGCAAAGGTCGCGGGCAACTGGAATAGCTGGAAATGAGTCTGATTGAAATCGAAAGTCATGGACGACGCGGGCCGCAAGCTATGAAAGTACCAAGATTAACAAGAAAACAACCCAACACCGTGTTTCTTGTTGCAGTTATCTACCGGAACTATTCCAGCGCGCCGATGCGGCACTGCCGGCATCAGGCTCTGGTCGCGTCGCTCAAACGTGGAAGCTTTCGCCGCAGCCGCACTCGTTCTTCACGTTCGGATTATTGAACTTGAAGCCTTCGTTCAGGCCTTCTTTGGCGTAGTCCAGTTCTGTGCCATCGATATATGGCAGGCTTTTGGCATCCGTGAAAATCTTCACGCCAAAGCTTTCGTAGACCACGTCGGTTTCGCTTTGCGCATCGACGAATTCCAGCTTGTAGGCCATGCCCGAACAGCCGGATGTTTTCACTGCCAGGCGCACGCCCACACCCTTGCCACGGCGGGCGAGGTAACCGGCAATATGCGTTGCCGCGCGTTCACTCAAAGTCAAAGACATTCACCGAACTCCGTAGAGGGTGCGCATTCATGCGCACCGTCAGCTTGACCGCGTTCGCACGCAAAAGCGTGCAAACCCTACCGCTCACTCGCAATTTACGCGTCGTGCTTTTGCTTGTAGTCGAGCACTGCAGCCTTGATGGCGTCTTCCGCCAGGATGGAGCAGTGGATTTTCACCGGCGGCAGTGCCAGTTCTTCAGCAATATGGGTGTTCTTGATCGACAGTGCTTCGTCCAGGGTTTTGCCCTTGACCCACTCGGTCACGAGCGAGGACGAGGCAATCGCCGAACCACAGCCGTAGGTTTTGAACTTGGCGTCTTCAATTACGCCGTCCGCGCCCACCTTGATCTGCAGCTTCATCACGTCACCACAGGCCGGTGCGCCGACCATGCCGGTGCCTACGGTTTCGTCGCCCTTTTCAAACGAGCCAACGTTGCGCGGGTTTTCGTAATGGTCGATCAGTTTTTCGCTATATGCCATGAGATTCTCCTGAGAGGGATGAGCCGCAAAGGTGAGGCGTAAACCTCAAACCCGTTCGCTCATCGCCATAAAATATTCTGCTGTTTAACCGTTCAAGTCGAAGTGCAGGTTTGGCGCTATCAATCTTCGCGCCTTACTGCGCAAACACAATTAGTGCGCAGCCCACTGCACCTGGCTGATATCGATGCCGTCTTTGAACATTTCCCACAGCGGGGAGAGTTCACGCAGCTTGCCGATCTTTTCATGAATCAATTTGATGGCGAAGTCGATATCTTCAACCGTAGTAAAACGGCCGATAGTGAAGCGGATCGACGAATGCGCCAGCTCATCGGAACGACCGAGTGCGCGCAGCACATAAGAAGGCTCCAGACTGGCCGAGGTGCAGGCAGAACCGGACGACACGGCCAGTTCTTTCAGCGCCATGATCAGCGACTCGCCTTCAACAAAATTGAAGCTCACGTTCAGGTTATGCGGAACGCGTTGTTCCAGATCACCGTTCAAGTGGGTTTCTTCAATATCGGACAAACCCGCCCACAGCCGATCACGCAGCATGCGGGTGCGTTCCAGTTCGGTGCCCATTTCTTCGCGTGCCAGACGATACGCTTCGCCCATGCCCACGATCTGGTGAGTCGCCAGGGTGCCGGAACGGAAACCACGTTCGTGGCCGCCACCGTGCATTTGTGCTTCCAGGCGAACGCGTGGCTTGCGGCGGATAAACAGCGCGCCGATGCCTTTCGGTCCGTAAGTCTTGTGCGCCGACAGGGCCAGCAGATCGATTTTGCTCTTTTGCAGATCGATCGCTACTTTGCCGGTGGCTTGTGCAGCGTCGACATGGAAAATAATGCCTTTCTCGCGGCACAGATCGCCAATGGTATCGACGTCTTGAATCACGCCGATTTCGTTGTTCACGTACATTACCGAGATCAGGATGGTGTCCGGGCGGATGGCGGCTTTAAGCACGTCCATATCCAGCAGACCGTCGTCTTTCACATCCAGATAGGTAACTTCGAAACCTTCACGTTCCAGTTCACGCATGGTATCGAGCACGGCTTTGTGCTCGGTCTTCACGGTGATCAGGTGCTTGCCTTTGGATTGGTAGAAGTGCGCCGCACCTTTAATGGCCAAGTTGTCTGACTCCGTCGCGCCGGACGTAAACACGATTTCCTTGGCATCGCAGTTCAGCAACGCGGCAACTTGCTCACGCGCTTCTTCCACGGCCGATTCCGTTTCCCAGCCATACGCGTGCGAACGCGATGCCGGGTTGCCGAAATGTTCGGTCAGGTACGGAATCATTTTCTGCGCCACGCGCGGATCAACCGGGGTGGTAGCAGAGTAATCAAGGTAAATCGGCAACTTGCGGTCCATTGCGGGTACTCCGTACTCAATCTGTGCTTGTAAGAGTTTCTGGCTGGTTCTACTTCTTGGCTTGTCTGACTCTACTGCCAGGTTGACGCCGATTCATGGCATCACACCTGTTAAATATCTTTGTTCCTGGCTTATGCGCCCGGCAGCAAACTGGCGGCTTCCACCGGCTTGGTATGACGCTGATCCAGCAACACTGCGGATTGGCATTGTTCTTTGCGACGCAGCTTTTCGTGCTGTTGTTCGACCAGTTGCGCCAGCGTCACTGACGACAAATAGTCGTAGATCGTTTTGTTCAGGCTGGCCCACAAATCGTGAGTCATGCAGCGATGGTCTTCCAGGCAGTTTTCCTTGCCGCCACATTGGGTAGCGTCAATGGGTTCATCCACGGCCTTGATGATCTCCGCCACGGTGATCTGGTCCGCACTACGCGCCAGACAGTAACCACCGCCCGGTCCACGCACGCTTTCCACCAGTTCACGGCGGCGCAGCTTGCCAAACAGTTGTTCCAGGTAGGAAAGCGAAATCTGCTGGCGCTCGCTGATACCAGCCAAGGTCACCGGCCCTTTGGCTTGGCGCAGGGACAGGTCGAGCATTGCCGTAACGGCAAACCGGCCTTTGGTCGTCAGTCGCATCGCTTTGTCCTGGGTGGTCGAATAGGGTGAATCGTAAAATACCCTACAGTTTTAGTCAAGTAAAAGCCCTGGTAGTTCAGTCGGGTTTTCGCGGTCTAATGGCAGCAGCAGCGCACTCAATCCACAATCCGGTTCAGGTAATTGGGATCAAACGAATCCTGCTCGGCCCGTTCCTGGGTGCAATCCACACCCAACTGTTCCAGTCGGGCCAGAATCATTTCCAGGCGCTTGTCGGTGATGACGGAATGATCCAGCAAACCGTGAATGGCCTTGGCGGTGGGGTCATTCATGTCATCGCTAATGCCGTAAGCAGAAAAACCCATCTTCTGCGCTTGTTCAGCACGGGCTTTGTCGCGTTCTTTGTCGACCATGCGCGCCAGATTGGCCACCATGGTCGCGCCAGCCGGAACCGCTTTGATCACCACTGCGTTCGGGCCAATCTTGGCGCCCTGCCCGACCACAAATCCGCCCAGTACTTTGGCACCGGCACCGACCACCACACCGGCTTCCAGCGTGGGGTGGCGTTTGCCTTCATGCAAAGATGTCCCACCGAGTGTCACGCCTTGGTACAAGGTGCAATCGTCGCCAACCTCGGCTGTTTCGCCAATCACCGTACCCATGCCATGGTCGATAAACACGCGGCGGCCAATGGTCGCGCCGGGGTGTATTTCGATGCCGGTCAGCCAGCGACCAAAATGTGACACCGTGCGCGCCAGCAATTTGCAATCACGCAGCCACAAGCCGTGAGCCATGCGATGCAACGTTTGCGCCTGAAAGCCCGGGTAACAGATCACCACTTCCCAAATCGAACGAGCGGCGGGGTCGCGGTCAAGAATGGCCCGGATGTCTTCACGCAAGCGATCTAGCATAAGCAGCTGGCTTTCAGGGAAGGTTAGAAAGCCGACTATTTTACTCGACTTTTATTTGTAAGACCAGCCGCACACACCAACCTAACTCATTGATATTGTTACAATATTTTTTCATCACGATTTTGCGGCAGCTAATCTGCAGATCGAATGCCGAGTGTTTTTCGGGTAAATCCGCCGCCTAAAATACTTCAAACGCCGCTTTACGCCAATCAATAACGCCCTCGCGCAGCCGTGCGTTATTGCGCGAAGGTGTAGGCCAAAGACAACGTCTGGCGGCTGATTTCGCGACATTCACAATAAATTCAGGAAAAACCGAAAAACACGCGGTAGTCTATGCGCCGACCTATCCGGCGGAGCCGACCATGCATGAGACTCTCCTGACACAGCTACTGGCTCTGCCGCATCTGACCGAACGCACTTTCGTGGGCGGCGCCGCGCTGTTTCGCTTTCACCAACGTGTGCAAGTACAGCGCACGCCGTACTTTGTGCCGTGCCTGATTGCCGTATTGGCGGGCGAGAAGCACATCAAGACCGGGCAAAATGAATACGTCTGCCGCGCGGGCGACTGGTTTACCGTCAATGCGGGCACCGAAATCACCTTCACCAACGTGCCCGATCCGGACAACGGTTATTTCGCCGCAGTGGTGATCGCTGCCGATGCCAGCATGCTGCAACGGTTCCGCCAACGTTATGCCAGCGTGCTGCCCGCCCGGCTCGATGGCGATCCTCAGATTCAACCTGACGAAAACTGCCGCAAGGCGCTGGCCGATTATGTGGGCGAAATTCTGCTGCCGCATCACGACAAGCTGTCTGACGCGCTGGTCGAGTTGCGCTGGGAGGCCTTATGGCTGGCGCTGGCCCGTCAAGGTGTTGGCCGCGAGTTGCTGATGGCGCAACCTGGCCGCTGGCGCGAACGCGTGGTCTGGGCAATTTACAGCAACGTCGCCGCTGACTGGCGGGCCGACGACGTTGCTCGCAAGCTGGCACTGAGCGAATCATCGCTACGTCGCCGTTTGCGCGATGAAGGCACATCGTTCAGCGAATTACTCAACGATGTGCGCATGGAACGGGCACTGGGCATGGTGCTGGATGGTCATACGCCGATCCAGCGCGTTGCCGAGGCGTGCGGCTATTCATCCCCCTCACGCTTTGGTGCGGCTTTTCGTTTGCGCTTTGGTCTGGCGCCGTTGGCCTTGCGAGCCTCGTTTGAGCAATCCCCGACGGACTTTTTACCCAAGGCTGGCACGACAGAACGGGCAACAGCCGACATGCAAAACGCCTGAACCGTACACGCTGATACGACGGTCCGCTGCCGTATATTCTGAATTTTGACCGGCACGGGCGAGAATCTGACCGATTGCGGCGATACCTTCGCGCCCTGTTTTCGTAAATTGAGACTGCGTTTGATTTGAGAGATGCGGATGCATACCGCAGCACGATATCCAACACAGTAACGAGGAACGAAGCCCATGAAACAACCTATCCAACTTCTCTCCGCCACTATCCTGGCGCTAGCCGCAAGCTACGTCAGTGCCGCTGATTTTGTACTGACCAGCAAAGATGTCACCAACGGCGCTACCTTGTCGCAAAAACAAGTGGCCTATGGCGATGGCTGCCGTGGCCAGAATATTTCGCCTGATCTGGCTTGGCAGAACCCGCCTGCCGGTACGCAAAGTTTTGCAGTGATCATGCACGACCCCGACGCGCCGGGCGCGCATGGCTGGTGGCATTGGCTGCTTTTCAATTTGCCTGCCAGCACCAACCATCTGGTCGCTGACGCTGGTGGCTATGGCGGCAAGGGTTTGCCCGCGGGCGCGCAGCAAAGCAACTCCAGCGGCGGGAGTGCCTATTGGGGCGGCGCTTGCCCGCCGCAGGGCGACAAACCGCATCACTACAACTTCACTGTTTATGCGCTGAAAGTGCCCAATCTGGCAGTAAAACCGGATGACAGTCCGGAGCGGGTCAGCGCTGCCATTCAGGCGCAGGCCATCGGCAGCGCGACCATCACTGCCACCTACGGGCGCTGATGCCCGTGGCTTGAAGCGGGCCAATGAACAATCGGCAGTGCCAATCATCGCCCGATGATCTGGCCCACTTTAATGGCCGCCGCCACATTGCGCGCGGCTAGCCGCACATTCTGCGCCGCCTGGACTAGTGCCTCGTCTAGCGTGCTGGCGGAGTGCAATACACTGAATACGGCGTCGATACCATGCTGGTAAACCACGGCCACATCGCCGGATAAACTTCCGGCAATGCCAATCACTGGCACGCCGTGGCGTTGCGCCACCAGCGCTACGGCCATGGGCGTTTTGCCATGAATGGTCTGGCCGTCCATGCGCCCTTCCCCCGTGATGACCAGATCGGCATTGCGTATTGCCGCATCCAGCCCCACAGCTTCGGCGACGATATCACCGCCCGCACGCAAACGACCCTGCAAGAACGCGAGCATACCCGCGCCCATGCCACCAGCAGCGCCAGCTCCGGCGACGTTATTCACATCCAGGCCCAAGTCGCGCTGAATGATCCCGGCGTAGTGCGCGAGATTGGCATCAAGCTGGCGCACCATCTCTGGCGTCGCGCCTTTTTGCGGGCCAAATACCGCAGAAGCGCCGTTCGGGCCGGTGAGCGGATTATCGACATCACAAGCGACTTCAATCGCACTTTGCGCCAGGCGCGGATCAAGTCCAGCCAGATCAATATTGGCAAGATGCGCCAGCGCAGCGCCACCGCGCCCGAGTTCCTTGCCCTCGGCCGTGATAAAACGCGCGCCCAGCGCCTGGGCCATTCCCACGCCACCATCGTTGGTGGCGCTGCCGCCAATACCGAGAATGAAATGGCGAGCACCCGCGTCCAGCGCGGCACGAATCAACTCGCCGGTGCCATAACTGGTGGTAAATAGCGGATTGCGTTGCGCTGGGGTCAGCAATGCCAAACCACTGGCCGCAGCCATTTCGATCACTGCGGTACGGCCATCACCGGTCAAGCCATAGAACGCGGCCACCGGCTCGCCTGACGGCCCGGTCACCGTCACCTCAATGCGCCTGCCTTGCGTGGCCTCAACCATGGCTTGCACTGTGCCTTCGCCCCCATCCGCCATCGGCATCTTGAGGTAATCCGCAGATGGAAAGACTTCGCGAAATCCGGCTTCGATCTGGATGGCAACTTCCAGCGCGCTCAGGCTTTCCTTGTATGAATCGGGAGCAATAACGATTTTCATGTTTGTGTATTCGCGGTAACGGGTGCGCTAGCGGATTCGCTAATCCTGAATTGCAATCCCGTCAGATGCAACGAATTGCTCACCCAGCCCTCGCGGAGCCGCACCGCTTTGGGGTGAATGAACTACCGAACCGTAGCAAAAGAGCCGCCAAACGCCCCGAGATCGATCACACCATCGTCGATCAACCCGCGCCCCAAACCATGTCCGGACAAGGGAATCACATTGTGCAAAGTGCCAGGGAGCGTCACGCGCATTTCCGCGTCGCCCAGATTCAGCGCTACCAGGATGGTGGTGTCATCCAGTTTGCGGGTAAACAGCAGTACCGGCTCAGGCGCTTTGTAGAACTTGATGTCCCCGCGGATCAGCGCCGGATAATGGCGGCGCCATGCCAGAAAATGCCGGGTGAAATTGAGCACCGAATCCAGTGGCCGTTCTTGCACCGTCGCGGCATGCGCTTTGTGTTCCTCGGGGATGGGTAGCCACGGTGTGCCCACCGTGAACCCGGCGTTGGCTGCATGCTTTTTCCAGGGCATGGGCGCGCGGCAGCCATCGCGGCCTTTGAACTGCGGCCAGAACGCTTTGCCATACGGGTCTTGCAGCAAATCAAAAGGAATATCGGCTTCGGGCAGGCCCAGCTCGTCGCCCTGATAAATACAACTGCTGCCGCGCAAGGTGGTCAACAGCGCCAGCACCATTCTGGAAAATTGTGGATCAGCCACATTGTGGCCCCAGCGAGTAAGCACCCGCGGCACGTCATGATTGCCCACCGACCAGCACACCCAGCCCGGCTTGTCGTAATTGGCCAGATGATGCTCCATCGCCAACACCTGGCCGCGAATGAACTCGGCTGAATAATGTTCGGTCAGCAAATTGAAACTGTAGGCCTGATTGAGCTTGTCGCCGCCCGATGTGTATTCAGCCATGCGCGTTAATGAGTCATCGTCCCCCACCTCGCCCACACTGGCTGCACCATATTGGTCCAGCAGCTTGCGTAGACGCTTGAGAAACTTCAGATTTTGCGGGCGACTTTTGTCATACAAGTGCTGCTGCATGCCGTAGGGATTAGCAGCAGTGACGGTGATGTCATCCACCACTGCGGCGGGCGGATTGCTGCGCAGTTTGCGGTCGTGAAAGTGGTAATTGCAGGCATCAAAGCGAAAACCATCCACACCGCGTTTCAGCCAGAACTCGATGTTATCCAGAGTCGCTTGTTGTACGTCTTCGCAATGAAAATTCAGGTCTGGCTGTGAGACCAGAAAATTGTGCAGGTAGTACTGCCGCCGTTGTGCATCCCATTGCCATGCTGAACCACCGAACACCGAAAGCCAGTTGGAAGGCGGCGTGCCATCGGATTTGGCATCGGCCCACACATACCAGTCAGCCTTGGGGTTATCACGGCTTTGGCGGCTTTCTTCAAACCACGGATGCACGTCCGCGCTGTGCGACAGCACCTGGTCAATAATCACCCGCAAACCGGCTTTGTGCAGATCCGCCACCAGCGCATCAAAATCGGCCAGCGTGCCAAACAGCGGATCGACCTCGCGGTAATCGGCAACGTCGTAGCCAAAGTCCTTCATCGGCGATTTGAAAAAGGGCGAAATCCACACCGCATCGACGTTCAAACGCTTCAGGTATGGAACGTGCTGGCGAATACCGGGCAGGTCGCCCACGCCGTCACCATTGCTGTCCATAAAACTGCGTGGGTATATCTGATAAATCACTGCACCGCGCCACCACGCCTTACTTTGTTTAGCCATGTGTCGCCCTTAATCTGGTCAGGGTGAAACGCAAATTTTTGTCAGATTTCGCTGAAAACTTAGCAAGCCAATATTGCAGAACAGCATCCGCGTAACCGTTGAGCTATAAATTAACTTAATGTAGTGGAGCCAGAGACAGTACAACGCCGGTTGGCCCGGTTCTGGGTCGGCCTGGTTCTGAATGAGCATGCAACGCAGTTGTATATAGCACGTGACATCAATCCGTTTGCCTATAAACGCCCACCAAGAGATCGCGTCATGCCTTATAAGCTAGCAACCGCCGCCCGGGATGCCCTGTTCACTGGCGATCACGCCGATCCATTCTCGATACTTGGTCTGCATGAAACTGACGAAGGCTTGGTGGTGCGCGCTTTTCAGCCGGATGCAACTGAAGTCAGCGTTATAGACATCAACGCCCGCAAGCTGGCCACGCTGGAACGCACCGATGAGCGCGGTTTTTTTGAAGGTGTTATCCCGCGCCGCAAAAACCGCTTTGCCTACCGCTTGCTGGTGACCTGGGAGCACGGCCAGTTTGATCTGGAAGATGCTTATCGGTTTGGCCCGAGTCTGGGCGATATGGACATCTGGCTGCTGGCAGAAGGGACACACACTCGCCCCTATGAAAAACTGGGCACGCATCCGACCACCATTGATGGCGTCGGTGGCGTGTCATTCGCTGTGTGGGCGCCCAACGCCCGCCGCGTAGCACTGGTCGGCGATTTCAATTTCTGGGATAGCCGCCGCAATCCCATGCGGTATCGGCCTGAATGCGGTGTCTGGGAATTATTCATGCCCGGCGCGCAGATCGGCCAACTCTACAAATACGAAATTCGCGACCACAACGGCGATGTGTTTTTGAAGTCCGACCCGTATGGTTTGTCGATGGAGTTGCGGCCAGGCACAGCCTCTCGCGTTAGCCGTTTGCCGGCGTGGGTGGAGCCGAGTGTTGAGCGCCGCCAGGCCAATGCCTTTAACGCGCCGGTTTGCGTTTACGAAGTGCATCTTGGTTCATGGCGACGCATCCCCGAAGAAGGCCAGCGTTGGCTCACTTACCGCGAACTGGCCGATCAACTGGTGCCATATGTGCAAGGTCTGGGCTTTACCCATATCGAGTTGATGCCGGTGAATGAGCATCCGTTTGATGCCTCCTGGGGCTATCAACCGCTAGGGCTCTATGCGCCGACCTCACGTTTTGGTTCGCCCGATGACTTCCGTCATTTTGTCGACACCGCACACAAAGCCGGCTTAGGCATCATTCTGGATTGGGTGCCTGGACACTTCCCCTCCGACGCCGCGGGGCTGGCCACCTTTGACGGCACTCACCTGTACGAACACGCCGATCCGCGCGAAGGCTTTCATCAGGACTGGAACACGCTCATCTTTAACTACGGGCGCAATGAGGTCCGCAATTACCTGATCGGCAACGCGTTGTACTGGGTCGAGCGTTACGGCATTGACGGCCTGCGGGTCGATGCCGTGGCCTCGATGCTCTACCGCGACTACAGCCGCAAAGAAGGTGAATGGATTCCCAACCGCTTTGGCGGGCGGGAGAACCTGGAAGCCATTGATTTTCTCAAACGCATGAACGAAACCGTCGGCACGGTGCGCCAGGAGGCGATCACCATTGCCGAAGAATCCACCGCCTTCCCGGCCGTAACCCGACCGCCTGCCGATGGCGGGCTGGGCTTTCACTTCAAGTGGAATATGGGCTGGATGAACGACACGCTGTCGTACATGATGCTGGACCCGGTGCATCGCAAACATCATCACAACAAGATGAGTTTTGGATTGATGTACGCGTGGCACGAAAACTTTGTGCTACCGCTGTCGCACGATGAAGTGGTCCATGGCAAAGGCTCACTGCTGACCCGCATGCCCGGCGATACCTGGCAAAAATTTGCCAATCTGCGCGCGTATTACGCCTTTATGTGGGCGCATCCGGGCAAGAAGCTGCTGTTTATGGGCTGCGAGTTCGCCCAGGGCCAAGAGTGGAATCACGAAACCAGCCTGGATTGGCATTTGCTGGAAATCGATTGGCATCGTGGCGTGCAAACGCTAGTGCGCGATCTGAACCAGACTTACCGCCGCGAAGGTGCGCTGTATCAGAAGGATTTCACCGAGGAAGGGTTTGGCTGGATCAGCGCCGACGATGCGGCCAATTCGATCTACGCCTTCTTCCGCCGCAATGACGTGGCCGGTGAAGAAATCGTGGTGATCTGTAACTTCACCCCGGTCCCGCGCGAAGGCTACCGGGTGGGCGTACCACACAGCGGCCAGTACGCCGAAATCCTCAATACCGATTCGCAATATTACTGCGGCGGCGACATCGGCAATCCGCCGCAATACACCACTGATGAAGCTTGCAACGGCTTTGCCCAATCGCTGCTGCTGACCTTGCCACCTCTGGCGACCATCTATCTGAAGCGGGTAGCACCATGACGCTGCAAGAAGGGCGTGGCTGGCCGCTTGGTGCCTCTTTCGATGGCGAGGGCATCAACTTTGCCTTGTTCTCGGAGAACGCCACGGCGGTCACACTGTGTCTGTTTGATGCCGCCGGCACCGAAACCAGGCTGAGCTTGCCCGCTAACGAGAACGGCATCTGGCATGGCTATCTGGCCAATGGCAAACCGGGACAGCTTTACGGGTATAGGGTGAGCGGCCCTTATGCGCCGCGTGACGGACATCGTTTCAATCCCAATAAATTATTGCTCGACCCCTACGCCAAGGATGTCGTCGGGCATGTCCACGATCACTCGAACTTTCTGGGGGATGATCTGGAAAACCCGGGTCAGGCAGATCCGACCGACAGCGCTGAACTCGCCCCCAAAGCGAGAGTCACGGCCGAAACATACGATTGGGAAGGTGACGTTGGCCCGCGTCATCCATGGTCACAAACCGTGATTTACGAAGCCCACGTCCGCGGCATGACCATGCTGCACCCGGATGTGCCTGAAGCATTGCGTGGTTCCTACGCCGGTTTTGCGCACCCCGCCGTGATTGCGCATTTGCAAAAGCTGGGCGTGACGACGGTTGAATTGCTACCGGTAACGCTGCATGCCGACGAACCGCGTTTGCAACGCATGAACCTGGTCAATTACTGGGGCTACAACCCGCTGGCGCTGATGGCACTGGAAACGCGTTATTGGTCCGGCGCCAAAGGCAGTACGCCGCTTTCCGAGTTTCGTGATCTGGTCAAAGCGCTGCATCATGCGGGTTTTGAAGTGATCATGGATGTGGTGTTCAACCACACCGCCGAACTGGATGCGGCTGGGCCCACGCTGTCGCAACGCGGCATTGATAACGCCAGTTATTACCACCTGACTGGCGATGGCAATTACGAGAACTGGACCGGTTGCGGCAACACTCTCAAGCTCAGCCACCCGCGCATGTTGCAACTGATGATGGACAGCCTGCGTTATTGGGTTACCGAATGCCATATCGATGGCTTTCGGTTTGATCTGGCCCCGATCATCGGCCGTGGCGCCAGTGGCAGCTTTACCACGCAAGCCGGGCCGTTTGCCGCCATCGCGCAAGATCCGATTCTCAGCCGCGTCAAATTGATTGCCGAACCGTGGGATGTCGGCACAGGCGGCTATCAACTTGGCCACTTTCCACCCGGCTGGGCGGAATGGAACGACCAGTATCGCGATACCCTGCGCCGCTTCTGGCTACACGATGGGGTCAATCGCGGTCAGTTGGCACAACGCCTGGCGGCCTCCAGCGATCTGTTTCATATTCCGGGTCGCAAGCCGTGGGCATCGATCAACCTGATCACCGCGCATGATGGCTTCACGCTGGCCGATCTGACCAGTTACAACCAGAAGCACAACAAGGCCAATGGCGAGAACAATCGCGATGGTCACAGCGATAATCTGTCATGGAATTGCGGCGAAGAAGGCCCGACTGACGACGAAGACGTGCAACTGCTGCGCGACCGCTCACGCCGGGCGCTACTTGCCACGCTGTTCCTGGCGCAAGGCACGCCCATGCTGCTGGCTGGCGATGAACTAGGTCAAACCCAGGGCGGTAACAACAATGCGTTTTGCCAGGACAACGCCACCAGTTGGTTGAACTGGTCCAGTGCCGACACCGGCCTCACCGACTTTGTGGCCGAGCTGATTGCCCTGCGCAAAAACTGCCCGGCGCTGGTTAATGGCCAATGGTGGCGCGAGACGCCGTCCACCGAAGCCGATGAATACGATGTGCAATGGCTCAACCCGTCGGGCGGGCTGTTGAAATCGCATGACTGGGATGACAGCGCCGCCCGCGCCATGATGCTGGCCTTGAACGGCGGCATCCTGGTGTTGATCAACGGCTCGGCTCACCAACTGGAATTTCGCTTGCCAGCCGGTTGCTGGCGAGTAAAGCTTGCAAGTGCGCAGGCCAGAGAATCAGGTCTGCATCAGGATGAATACCGCGCATCACCGCGCAGTGTGACGGTCATGCTGTCGGACGAATGCCCTATCGACGCCCCTGCCCTGTCTATCCAGACCCAAAACAAAAATACGCCAACATCAACGGACTGAAAAATCATGAGTACCCAAACTATCCAGACCCAGCCTTTTACCGGCCAGAAACCGGGCACCTCGGGTCTACGCAAGAAAGTCGGCGTGTTCCAGCAACGGCATTACCTGGAAAACTTTGTCCAGGCCATCTTTGACGCGCTGGGCGATGTCAAAGGCAAAACCTTGGCGCTCGGCGGCGATGGCCGCTATCACAACCGAGTCGCCGTGCAGACCATTCTGAAAATGGCCGCCGCCAACGGCGTGGCCAAAGTCATGGTCGGTAAAGGCGGGATTCTATCTACGCCCGGCACCAGTTGCGTGATCCGCAAACACAAATTGTCTGGCGGCATTATTTTGTCGGCCTCGCATAACCCGGGCGGGCCAGATGGCGACTTTGGCATCAAGTACAACATTGATAACGGCGGCCCGGCACCCGAGAAAGTCACCGACGCCATTTTCGCCAAAACCGAGACCATCACCCGCTATCTGATTTCCGGTGCGCTGGATTACGACATCGATACCATCGCCAGCGGCACGCTGGATGGCATGACCGTTGAAGTGATCGACCCGGTGGCCGATTACGCTGAACTGATGCAGCAATTGTTTGATTTCAATGCTATCAAAACCTGGCTGGACAATGGCCATCGTATCCGTTACGACGCCTTGTCTGCCGTGGGCGGTCCTTACGCGATAGAGATTCTGGAAGGCTTGTTGGGTGCGCCCAAGGGCTCAGTGGTTAACGGTATTCCGCTGGAAGACTTCGGCGGCCATCACCCGGACCCCAACCCGGTTTACGCCACCGATCTGATCGAACATCTGGATGCAGCCGACGCTCCCGATATCGGCGCTGCTTCGGATGGCGATGCTGACCGCAACATGATTGTCGGGCGCAAGCTCGTGGTCACGCCGTCAGACAGCCTGGCGATCATCGCCGCGCACGCCACGGTCGCGCCAGGTTACAAGAGCGGGCTGGCTGGCATTGCGCGCTCTATGCCGACCTCGCAAGCGGCCGATGTTGTCGCCAAGGCGCTGGGGATTCCGGCTTATGAAACCCCAACCGGATGGAAGTTTTTCGGCAACTTGCTCGATGCGGGCAAAGCGACTGTGTGCGGCGAAGAAAGTTACGGCACCGGTTCCAACCATATCCGCGAAAAAGATGGCGTCTGGGCCGTGTTGTTCTGGCTGAACATTCTGGCCGCCACCGGTAAGGGCGTGGCCGAGATTGTGGAAGAACACTGGGCAAAGTTTGGCCGTCACTTTTACTCGCGCCACGATTTTGAAGGCATCGACACTGACGCCGCCAATACGCTGATGAGTGATCTGCGCGGCAAGCTGACCACTCTGGTCGGTACGCAACTGGCCAACCGCACCGTACAACTGGCGGACGACTTCGCCTACCTCGATCCGGTTGACGGTTCGCTGTCCCAGAAACAAGGCGTGCGCATCATTTTTGCTGATGGCAGCCGCATCATTTACCGCCTGTCTGGCACCGGTACGGAAGGTGCCACGCTACGGGTCTATCTTGAAAGCTACGAGGCTGACGTCACCCGTCACGCCACGCCGCCGCAAGAGGCATTGGCCGACCTCATCACCGCATCTCGTGAACTGGCGCGCATTGCCGAACTAACTGGCCGTAAGGAACCCACGGTCGTGACCTGAAACCACTAGTACCCGCGCCAAAGCCGTCAGGGTGGCAACACCTGGCCTGACTTTGCAACACGTCAGCCGCCAGGTGCCTGCCCAAACAGATTTGTGAACGGTTCTAACCCATATAAAGAGGGCAGACAAATGGGCGCTCACCAGAAAACCGTGGAGACAACCATGCAGTATCCGATCATGGACAAAATCACGCTGGCCCGACAACTACCGAATAAATCGGTAGCGCTGGTTCTGGCAGGTGGGCGCGGGTCGCGGCTGAAGGCATTGACGGATAAGCGAGCAAAACCGGCCGTCCATTTTGGTGGCAAGTTCCGCATCATCGACTTTGCCCTCTCCAATTGCCTGAACTCGGGCATCCGACGCATTGGCGTCATCACCCAATACAAATCGCACAGTCTGCTGCGCCATCTGCAACGCGGCTGGTCGTTTTTGCGTAACGAGATGAATGAGTTTGTTGATCTGCTGCCCGCGCAGCAGCGGATCGACGAAGAACACTGGTATCGCGGCACGGCCGATGCGGTGTATCAGAACATGGATATCATCCGCGGCTATCGCCCGGAATACGTGGTGATCCTGGCCGGGGATCACATCTACAAAATGGATTACTCACGCATGTTGCTCGATCACGTCGAGCAAGGCGGCGAGTGCACGGTGGCGTGTATTGAAGTACCACGGGTGGACGCCTCGGCCTTTGGCGTAATCCACATGGATGAATACCGCCGCATTATCGATTTTGTCGAAAAACCCGCAGACCCGCCGCCGATTCCGGGCAAGCCAGAATCTTCACTAGCCTCAATGGGCGTGTATATCTTCAACGCCGATTACCTCTACAAAATGCTGGATGAAGACATCGCAGATGACAAATCCAGCCATGACTTTGGCAAAGACCTGATCCCCAAAGCGGTGAGCGAAGGCAAAGCGTTTGCCCATCCGTTTGAATTGTCCTGCGTGTCATCCGACCCCGAATCCCAACCTTACTGGCGCGACGTCGGTACCGTGGATGCGTACTGGAAAGCCAACCTGGACCTCGCCTCGGTTACGCCGGAACTGGACGTCTACGACCGTACCTGGCCGATCTGGAGCCATCAGGAACAACTGCCACCCGCCAAGTTTGTACAAGACCGCAATGGCAGCCATGGCATGACGCTGAACTCGCTGGTATCCGGCGGCTGCATTGTGTCCGGTTCGCTGGTGATCAACTCGGTGTTGTTTTCCAGCGTGCGCGTGCATTCGTTCTGCACCATCGACTCGGCGGTCATCCTGCCCGACGTGGTTATCGGCCGCTCCAGCCGTTTGCGGCGCTGCGTGATTGATCGCGCTTGCGTGATTCCGGACGGACTGGTAGTCGGTGAGAACGCCGAAGAAGACACCCGCCGCTTTCATCGCAGCGAAGAAGGCGTGGTGCTGATCACCCGGGACATGCTCGCCAAGTTGTGATCTAGCTGAGCACAACACGCCAGCCGTGTTTTGGCACCCGCTGTTATCAGCCTGCAACCTGAACAGCGCCCAATACGTTACTCATTGAGGTAACGCAGGGAGAGATTTGACATGCAAGTGCTGCACGTTTGTTCTGAACTGTTTCCGTTGCTTAAAACCGGCGGCCTGGCCGATGTGACTGGCGCACTGCCACCCGCGCTGAAAGAACTGGGCGTAGATACCCGTGTGTTGTTGCCGGGCTTTCCGGCAATACGCGCAGGCTTCGTGGAAGAAGGTGAAGTCGGCACGCTGGATACCTTTGCCGGACGGGTACGCGTGTTGTTTGGGCGCGTGGCCGAGAGCGATCTGGAAATCTACGTCATTGACGCGCCAGGTCTGTACGACCGCAGCGGCAACCCTTATCTGGACCCGCATCTCGAACCGTATAACGACAACCATCTGCGCTTTGCCCTGCTGGCCTGGATTGGGGCCGAACTGGCGAGCGGGCTGGACCCATTCTGGCGCCCACAGGTGGTGCATGGCCATGACTGGCACACCGGTTTGCTGCCCGCTTATCTGGCAGCACGTGGGCGTCCGGCCAAATCGGTGTTCACGGTACACAACCTGGCTTATCAGGGCGTCTTCCCGGCGTGGGTGTTTGATGGTTTGCGTTTGCCTGGCAGTTTTTTCAATATGAACGGGCTGGAGTTTCACGGGCAGATTTCATTTCTCAAAGCGGGCTTGTACTTCGCCGACCACATCACCACGGTCAGCCCCACTTATGCACGTGAGATCACCACAGCTGAACAAGGCTGCGGGCTGGATGGCCTGTTGCGCGACCGGCGCGATGCGTTAACCGGCATTCTCAATGGTGTGGATAGCGCGGTGTGGGACCCGCTGACCGATGCATTGATCCCGGCAACCTATTCAGCGGACAAACCGCAGCAAAAAACCCGCAACAAACTGGCGCTGCAAGAGCAAACCTCTTTGCAATCCGATGCCGACGCGCCTTTGTTTGTGGTGGTCAGTCGCCTCACCGAGCAAAAAGGCCTGCACCTGGTACTGGAATTGCTTCCGGAACTGGTAGCCGCCGGGGCGCAGTTTGCCTTGCTGGGAAGCGGTGACCAGCATCTGGAACACGCCTTTAACACGGCAGCGCTACATGAGCCTGGGCAGGTTACGGTGCAGATCGGGTATGACGAGGCGCAATCGCACCGTTTGATGGCGGCGGCAGATGTGGTTTTGGTGCCAAGCCGTTTTGAACCTTGCGGGCTCACCCAGTTGTATGGACTCAAATATGGTGCATTGCCGTTGGTACGTCGCGTCGGCGGGCTGGCGGATACGGTTGTGGACACTACGCTGGAGGATATGGCGGATGAAAAATCCACCGGCTTTGTGTTTGAAGAATTCAGTGCAGATGGCTTGCGTCAGGCCATGCGGCGCGCATTGGCACTCTGGGCTCGCCCCAAAGACTGGAAAGCCGTGCGCAAAGTAGCCATGACACAAGATTTTGGCTGGGAAAACTCGGCCCGCTCGTACTTCAATCTTTATGAACAGCTACTGGCCTGACGGCCTGACTGGAGATTCACGATGACGGTTTCGTTCGTCCACGACTCCCCCAACACCGACGTAGCGTCGCTCAAACGCTCCATTGCCAACAAACTGGTGTTCGCCATCGGTAAAGATCCGATTTCGGCGCAATCTAGAGACTGGCTTAACGCTTCATTTCTGGCGGTGCGCGACCGGTTAATTGAACGCTGGATGCGCACCACTCGTGCCCAGTATTCGCAAGACGTGAAGCGCGTGTACTACCTCTCCATGGAATTCCTGATTGGCCGTGCGCTCACCAACGCCCTGCTGGCACTCGGGCTGTATGACGAAGTGCGCGGCGCGCTGGATGAACTGGGCATGGATTACAACGAACTGGTTGAACTCGAACCCGATGCCGCCTTGGGCAATGGCGGTCTGGGACGGCTGGCGGCATGTTTTCTGGATTCCATGGCCACCCTGGGCTTGCCCGGCTATGGCTATGGCATCCGCTACGACTACGGTATGTTCAAACAGCGCATCATCGACGGCAACCAGGTGGAATCGCCGGACTACTGGCTGGCCAACGGTTATCCGTGGGAATTTGAGCGCTTTGAAGTGCAGTATCTGGTGCGCTTCGGTGGCCACTTGCAAATGGAAGGCTCACGCACGCGCTGGATGCAGACACAGGACGTGTTTGCCGTCGCCCATGACCAGATCATCCCAGGTTACGACACCATCGCCACCAACACGCTGCGGCTGTGGTCGGCACGCTCCTCCAACGAGATCAACTTGTCCAAGTTCAACGAGGGCGATTACTTTGCCGCCGTTGAAGAAAAGAATCTTTCTGAAAACGTCTCGCGCGTGTTGTACCCGGACGATTCGACTTATAGCGGCAAAGAACTGCGCCTGCGCCAGGAGTATTTCTTCACCTCGGCCAGTTTGCAGGACATCATTCGGCGCTACCGGCAGACGCATGAAAACTTCGCCAAGTTTGCCGAGAAAACGTCGATCCATCTGAACGACACGCACCCGGTGCTGGCTATTCCAGAACTGATGCGACTGTTGATCGATGACTTTGACATCAAGTGGGACGAGGCTTGGGCCATCACCCAGAAAGTGTTCAGCTACACCAACCACACGCTAATGTCCGAAGCGCTGGAAACCTGGCCGGTCGAGATTCTGAATCGCGTACTGCCGCGACACATGAAGATCATTTTCGAGATCAATGAGCGCTTCCTGGACGATACGCGTGATCACCACAAAGATGATATCGACCTGATCCGCCGCATCTCGCTGATTGATGAATCCGGCGAGCGCCGGGTGCGCATGGCCTGGCTGGCTGTGGTCGCCAGTCACAAGATCAACGGCGTGTCGCAGCTGCACTCAGACTTGATGGTGCAATCGATCTTCGCCGATTTTGCGGCGCTGTTCCCGGATCGCTTCTGCAATAAAACCAACGGCATTACTCCGCGCCGCTGGCTGGCGCAGGCCAATCCGGCGCTTTCCGGCGTTATTGATTATTACATCGGCAAAACCTGGCGCGGCAATCTGGATGAACTAGCCGAACTGAAACAGCATATCGACTTCCCGGCGTTTATCGACGCCGTGGCCGAAGCCAAGTTCGCCAACAAACAGCGGCTGACCCAGTACATTGCCCGCAAGATGGGCGGGGTGATTGATCCGCACGCCTTGTTTGACGTGCAGGTCAAACGCATCCACGAATACAAACGCCAGTTGCTTAACGTGCTGCACGTGATCACCCGTTACAACCGCATCATCAAGCATCCAGAAAAAGACTGGGTGCCGCGTGTGGTGATCTTCGCCGGCAAAGCCGCTTCGGCCTACAAGATGGCGAAGCTGATCATCAAACTGATCAACGACGTGGGCCGCAAAATCAATAACGACCCGGTCATTGGCGACAAACTCAAAGTGGTGTTCATCCCGAACTACGGGGTGAGTCTGGCGGAGTTGATTATCCCGGCGGCGGATTTGTCAGAGCAGATTTCCCTGGCAGGCACCGAAGCTTCAGGCACCGGCAATATGAAGTTTGCGCTCAATGGTGCGCTCACCATTGGCACGCTGGACGGCGCCAATGTCGAGATCAAAGAGCATGTCGGCGATGAGAACATCTTTATCTTCGGCAACACCACCGACCAGGTCGATACCTTGCGCAAAGAGCACTACAACCCGCGCAAGTTTTACGATGAAGATGCCGAATTGCATGAGGTGCTCAACTTGCTGGCATCGGGCCATTTCAGCCCGGATGACCCGGAACGCTATCGCGCCATTTTTGATGTACTGGTGAACTGGGGTGATCACTACCAGTTGCTGGCCGATTACCGCTCGTACGTGGATGCTCAAGACAAGGTGGACGCGCTCTATCGCAACAAGGCCGCCTGGACCCACAGCGCGGTGATGAATATCGCGGGCATGGGGCCGTTTTCGTCGGATCGCACCATTCGCGAATACGCCGAAGAAATCTGGAACGTGCAGCCAGTCAAACTCTAACCCGCACCGGCGTAATGTGGTCTCCGTCGGAGGCAGCCCAGGCTGCCTCCGAATTCATTCCAGCGTCAGTCAGGCATAATGCCGACTCAAACTTGTTGGATGCGCGCTGGTGTCACACTCACAGGCTAGCGCGCAATTTCGGCCACTTTCTGGAAACCCCCAATGAAAGACGATGCTCATCTGATCGAAACCGGCATTGCCAGCGAAAACGTCTTTGACGGCGCGCTGCTGCATATCACCCGCGACACCGTGCGGTTACCCGATGGCAGCGAAGCCACGCGCGAGTTCATCAAACACCCCGGCGCAGTGATGGTGATTCCGGTACTGGACGATGGCTCTTTGCTAATGGAAAGGCAGTTCCGTTATCCGTTTAATCGCGTTTTTCTGGAGTTCCCGGCAGGCAAACTGGATGCTGGCGAAGATCCGTTAGCTTGCGGCAAGCGCGAATTACTGGAAGAAACCGGCTATACCGCCAGGCACTGGAAAAAGCTGGGCGTGATCCACCCGATCATCAGTTATACATCCGAAGAAATTCATATCTTCCTGGCCGAAGGTCTGGTCGCCGGAGATGCGCAACTGGATGAAGGCGAGTTTCTGGAACTGGTCACCAAACGGCGGGAAGAACTGGTCAGCGGGATTCTGGATGGCAGTATCACCGATGGCAAAACCGTTGCTGGCGTGTTCTGGCTGGAACAACTGTTCAAGGCCTGACGCCCGCGCAGATCACCGCAGCAAAACAAAAAGGCCGGATATGTTCCGGCCTTTTTGTTGATTCGCCCCGCGAAAGTTTGCGCCGAGCTTATTGGTGTTGCTTGTGCTGAGCCTTGGCTGGCTTCGCAGTTTTGGTCGATGCCGCAGGCTTGGTCGATTTGGACTTGCTGGACGTCGACTTGCTGGACGTGGCCGGTTTTTTTGCGGCAGTGCCTTTGGTCGGCTTGGCAGCGTGCTTGCCCTGCGATTTGGACGTGTGGGTCGTGCCCGCCTTGCCAGACGACTTGCCTGTGGCTTTATTGGCTGGTTTGCCAGCGGGCTTCTTGGCCGTGGACTTACCGGATTTAGCCTTGCCCGTATGGTGCGACTTGCCCTGCTGCTTGCCCGATTGCTTGGCACCGGTCGACTTGGTGGCGTGGCCGGGTTTGGCAGCCTGATGCACTTGACCCGCTGGTGGGGCGGAGTTCGGATCATCAAACGGCAGCGGTGCATCTTCAGCAAAGGCTGTGGCCGTGACCAGTAGTGCGCTTAAACACAGCGCCAGAATTCGTTTCATACTGATTCCCAAAAAAACGTTGTGCGAACACCGGGCCAATGCCCGATGCAAAAATGGGTAAAATGCCTGCCTTCTAGCTAACGCGCAAACCGCAAAAAAGTTGCAGTATAGCTGCCACCTTCAGGCAACCGAAGTGCGTTTGTCCACATACCCGTTTGTCATATCCAACCCAATGCCATCCAGGCCAGCCCACGACTTGCCTCTACACGCTGCCGCGTTATGGCTTCAGCAGACGCTCGGCAATCGCTGCGAGTGCCGCCGGACGATTGGCAAAGACAGTCAACCTGCCGCGCGCGTTGTCCAGCAGCCCCAAGTCATACGGCAAGCGCCCGGCCACCAACCACAGCCTGTGCGCGGGTAATTGCGCCAGCAGTTGCTGCTGGGCCGGTTGCAAGATGGCGTTGTAGCTCACCATGACCACCTGTTCGGCCTGCGCCGCCAGTTGCGCCACACTGGCGATATCCGCCGCACCTGGCGCCAGTGGCAGACGAACCTCCTGTACGGTAAGCCCAGCTGCCAGCAGTGGCGCAGCCAAAGTATCAGTGCGCGGCTCCACTTCATCCATTTCCGTGCGCTCGCGCACTTCCAGCGTAATCAGCAATACCGGCTGGGCCGGATTCAGCACAGCGCACTGGCCGACTGTAGTCACCGCCCGGCGATGTACGTCCTGGGACAGCGCCAGTGCCTGCGGTTGCGCGAGTTGCGCAGTCGGGTCAACCGGCAATTGCTGCCAGTTCGTCGCGCGCGCGGTCTTCAGCGCCAGGATGCGCGCAACGGACTGATCGATCCGGCTCTCGCTGATTTCGCCTTGTTGAACGGCGGCCAGCAATGCGTCCAGAAAGCCCTCTTGCCGCGCTTGCGTGTGCGAGATCAGCAAGATATCGGCTCCGGCTTTGAATGCGGCCACCGCCCCTGCCACCGTGCCTGGGCCTTTGGCAATGGCATCCATTTCCAGGCAATCGGTAAATACCACGCCCTCAAAACCCAGTTCCTCACGCAGCAGGCCCGTCAGCACCGCGTGAGACATCGTTGCCGGCGTATTGGGGTCCGGTTCAAAGGCCGGGAACACCACGTGCGAAGTCATCACCGTATCCACACCGGCGGCGATAGCTGCCCTGAACGGTGCCAGTTCCACTGCGTCCAGCCGCGCCCTGTCATGCGGCACGCGTGGCAAGCCCAGATGCGAATCAACATCGGTATCGCCATGTCCCGGGAAATGCTTGGCCGTTGCCGCCAGCCCCGCCGCCTGCACCCCACGCAGGGCGGCCAGACTGTACGTGATGACCTGCTCGACCGTTTCACCAAACGCGCGCACGCCGATCACCGGATTGCGCGGGTTGTTGTTCACATCGACATCCGGGACGAAGTTGACCGTGAAGCCCAGTTGCCGCAATTCTTCGTTCGCGTAACGAGTGAGTGTTTCGCAATCGTCCACCGAACCAGCCGCCTGGAAAGCCAGTGCCGACGGCAACGGCGTCACGCCATTTTCAATCCGCGCCACCATGCCGCCTTCTTGATCAATACCGATCAACAGCGGGATATCACTGCGTTCAGCGTTGATCTGCTGCAAAGCGCGGTTTAACGCGGCAATCTGCCGCGGTTGATCGACATTGCGCCGGAACAGAATCACGCCGCCCACCTGGCGCTGGCGCAACAGATGTTCGATGTGGGCATTGGGTGTCAGGCCATCAAAACCCACCATCAACAACTGGCCGATTTTCTGTTCGAGTGAAAGTTGGTCAAGAGTCATCATTGGATATCTTGGGCAAACCACATGAAATGAAAAAGCCCGGATGAACCAGTTGCGGCTCCCCCGGGCTTGTTAGCGCATGGCGATCAGGACGCCAGCCGCTTGAGTACTTCTTCACGCCCCAGCAGTGCCAGTACGGCATCGACCGACGGCGTGTGCGTGGTGCCCAGCACCTTGGCCCGTAAAGGCATGCCCACCATTGGCATCTTCACGCCTTGGGCTTTGACAAAGTCTTTGATGAACTGGCCCAGAGTCGGTTGATCCCAGGTTTCCAGCTTGGCAGCGCCTTCAGCGAAGAAGCCCAGCCGCGCTTCGTCATCCGGTGTCAGATGTTTTTCAACGATGTCGGTCGTTGGGGTCAGCGCGCGATAGAAGTACTCCGCCTGGTCGGCCATTTCCACCAACGTTTGTGAGCGGTCGTTCAGCAACATGCACACGTCAGTCAGCGCCGGGCCAGTGCTGGCATCAATGCCTTTGTCGCTAAGGAAATCGGCCACACGCGCAGCCAGACGTGCGGGTTCCGCCACCTTGATATGCTGCGCGTTCAGCCACAGCAGCTTTTCCCGGTCGAAACGGCTCGGGCTAGGGCTGACGTCTTTCAGGTCGAACCATTCAACAAATTGCTCCATGGTGAAGAACTCGTCATCACCGTGGCCCCAGCCCAGGCGGGCCAGATAGTTCAACAGCGCTTCGGGCAGGAAACCGGCTTTGTCGTAATCCACCACGCTCACCGCGTCACGGCGTTTGGAGAGCTTCTGGCCTTGATCGTTATGGATCATCGGCAAATGGCCAAACAACGGTAGCGTTGCACCCAGAGCCTTGAAAATATTGATCTGCCGTGGCGTGTTGTTGACGTGGTCATCCCCGCGAATCACGTGGGTGATTTTCATGTCCCAGTCATCCACCACCACGCAGAAATTGTAGGTGGGCGTGCCATCCGGACGGGCGATGATCAAGTCGTCCATTTCGGTATTGCTGATCTCGATACGGCCTTTCACCTGGTCGTCCCAAGCCACTACGCCGTCAATCGGGTTCAAAAAGCGCACCACCGGTTTGATATCAGCCGGGGCTGGCGGCAGGGTTTTGCCAGCCACCGGACGCCAGCGGCGGTCATAGCGCGGCTTTTCGCCACGCGCTTCTTGCTCGGCGCGCATGGCTTCCAATTCTTCTTTGCTGCAATAGCAGTAGTACGCGGTACCGGCGGCCAGCATTTGCTGGATCACTTCCTTGTACCGGTCCATACGTTGCATCTGGTAGAACGGACCTTCGTCGTAGTCCAGACCGACCCAATGCATGCCGTCCATGATCGCCTGTACCGATTCGGGAGTGGAGCGTTCCAGATCGGTATCTTCAATACGCAGCACGAAGGTGCCAGCGTTCTTGCGGGCAAACGCCCAGGAAAACAGCGCGGTGCGCACGCCGCCGATATGCAGCAAACCGGTGGGGCTAGGGGCGAAACGGGTACGAACGGTCACGATAGGCTCTCTGTTGCGGTGTGCAATAAGAGCGCCATTGTACCGGCTGTGAGGCTGCCTCGCCAAAATCCCGGCGCTGCACGCTGGCAGGCCGGTGGCGAGAACATGAGGAACAACGTGAACAGGCGCGAACTGCGCCCGGAATCACTAGTGAAGCATTGCCAGGTGCAAGGGCTGCGCTTTGGCTGCCACGGCAGACGCGGAGACCGGTGTGGCTGGCGCGGGGCGCAGCGCACTGTTGATGGCCAGCGGCAAGTTGTGCGGGTTGCGCACTTCAATCTCGCTGGACAACACCGGCTGCGAGGCGCTCATGGGCGGCTCGAATCGCGCCAGCACGTCGTAGTACGTCCGCAGGGACTCGACAAACACCACCGGCTCGCCGCCGCGGGCAAATCCGTACTTGGTCTGGCTGAAGTACTTGGGCAGGCGCAGCAATGGCAGGATACTTTTTACATCCGCCCAGCTGTCGGCGTTCTTGTTCATCTTGCGCGCCAGCTCACGCGCATCAAGCAAGTGGCCCAAGCCCACGTTGTACGCGGCCAGCGCCATGAACGTGCGATCCGGTTCCGGGACACCTTGATCCAGGCCATCACGCAGCGTGGCGATATAACGCGCACCGCCCAGAATGCTCTGATACGGATTAAGACGATCCACGCCCAGCCGCTGTGCCGTATCGGTGGTCAGCATCATGATGCCGCGCACACCAGATGGCGAAACGGCAGATGGGTCCCAATGCGATTCCTGATAAGACAAGGCGGCAACCAAGCGCCAGTCCAGACCGGTTTTCTTCTCGGCTTCGTGGAACCACTTGCTGAAGGTCGGCAAAACATCCTGGCGTTTATCCAGGAAGGCCTGCGCATCCATCTGATCGACACGATTGACGTGACCATAGTAGCGATCCATCAGCTGACGCAAAGTACCGTCGGCCTGCACCTGGCCAAAGAAATGCTGGACCATGCCCTGCAAATCTTTGTCATTGCTGCCCAAAGCCCAGGCCAGTTGCTGCGGCGTACCGATGGTGTCAGTCATGCCCACCTGCGGAAAATAATTCTGCGCCACATCAGCCGCGTGCGAATCCACCAGCGCGAAATCAAGCTCGCCGCCGGACACACTTTGAATCAGGCTTTCGTTATCCTGGTCTTGAACGACCTGCCATGTCAGAGATGGGTGCTGGATTTTGAGTTTGTCCAGCGCCGGGACATATTGCGGCAGGGTCTTGATGGTGGCTTCCCCGTTGTACAGCTTTTGCCAGGCCGCTGCTTCGGTCATGGCTGCCGGATAAACCAGCACGGGTGAAACCGATTGATAGGAGGGTCCAAACACCAGACCGGGGTGCGAGTCGTCGGCATGCAAGCCAACGGCGATATGCGCCTCGTTGTGTTGGAGCCGTTGCAGTAGACGCGCGTAACTGCTGTCCACTACAAAGCGAATTTTCAGGCCATTGGATTGGGCAAATTTCGTTAGCAGGTCGTATTCCAAACCGGCGTAGTTGCCTTCGGCATCGATGTAGAGGGAAGTCGGGCCATTCTGGACCAGAACTACCAGCTCTTTCGAATCTTTCCATGACACAAGATGTTGATCGGAAGCTTTGTCATTCATGCCTCCACAACCCACGAGTGCCACTGCGGCCAATGAGATCAACCAGCGTTTCATGCGACTCCTAAGCGTTAAGGAACCGGCAGTCTGCCAACTTTATTGCCTCAGCGCAAACGTGAAGACTTGGCAGACCAGAGAAAACGGGCTAGAATCCGCCCTTCTTTGCGGAGAGGTGGCAGAGTGGTCGAATGTACCTGACTCGAAATCAGGCGTAGGTGCGAGCCTACCGAGGGTTCGAATCCCTCCCTCTCCGCCAAAGAACCAACAAAAGGCCCTGAAACTATTCAGGGCTTTTTTGTTTTCGCGGTTTATGCGCGTGAACTGCCAAGCCATCCGGCCTTGCTTTCAGCTTTATCACACCGGGTAACTGCGCTACCCGCACGCCAAACCGCCACTGCGCGTTCCTTTACCCAGGCACGCCACATCCATCAGACACACCGCGTTAATACTTGATATCGCGTTTGTCCTGGCGGCCAGTCTGCTTGGTGTCGCGTTTGTCCTGGCGGCAAGCAGAGTTGCTCTTCTCGTTTGCTTGCCGGCAGTCCACCTTGTTTGAGCGCGCATCGTGTTTGGCAGACTGGTTGGCGTTTCTGCCTTCCTGGCGCTGCTGTGATTGCTCCGTGGCAAAGCTTGCGCCAGATAGCACCAGCAACCCGGCAGCAGCCATTGCGATGCCCGCCTGGTGCCAATGTCCTTTCCTCGATTCGATCATTTTCACGCTCCTCGTTACCAGATCGGGATGGCGGTCTGAAATCACAGCGCGCCTCCCTCATATACCGATGCAGAAGCAAAACCTGATGATATTCATCCGGTTGCCTCCATGCCCATCCCTGAGAATACATCCACTTGCAAGAATCTGCTGGGGCACTTTCAATGCGAAGAAAACTTCGCACAAGCCTTAGACAGTTTTATGTCAGGCGAAGCCATGTTCGCAAGATTTAAATTACCAAAACAAAAAATTCTTTTGTTTTTCAAAGTCTTATGATTTTTTTGGTATTGGCACGAATCCTGCGTTGCTAGAGGCATGCGAGACCCTGGTTCTCGCCAACCTCAGCATGAAAGGAGCGGCAAATGCACGATATCGGAACCTCCAGGCCTGGCGGTTGGGGCCCTGGTTACAACGAGTTTGAACAGGAGCTTTCCCCCGAACTGTCCGGCGAATTCGGTCAGGAACTGGAAGGCGAGTTTGCCAATGAATTTGAGGGCGAGTTCGAGGGTGAGTTTGAGAACGAGGGCGAAGGTGAAAACGAATTCGAGAACGAATTCGAAAGCGAAGTCTCAGGCGAAATGCAGGAGATGGAACTGGCCGCAGAATTGCTCTCCGTTAACAGCGAACAGGAAATGGAACAATTCCTGGGCAGTTTGATCAAGTCGGTGGGTCGGGCAGCCAGCAATTTTGCCAAATCAGGCGCCGGTAAAGCGCTGGGCGGAATTTTGAAATCTGCCGCCAAATCTGCCCTGCCGATCGTGGGCAGCGCGTTGGGCAACATGATTATCCCGGGCGCAGGCGGCATGATTGGCGGCAAGCTGGCCAGCATGGCGGGCGGTGCACTGGGCTTGGAACTGGAAGGACTGAGCAACGAGGACCGTGAGTTTGAAGTGGCCCGGCGACTGGTGAAGATTGGCCAGCACGCGGCACGGCATCTGACCACCATTCCGCCACATGTGCCCCCGGCTAAAGCTGCACGCGTTGCCTTTTTGCGCGCAGCGCGCCAGGTCGCACCGGGTTTGTTACCTGCCATGCGGGTGATTGCTCGCCAAGGTGTTGCCGCAGCGCGGCAGGCTGGATTGCCGATCTTTGGTGCGGCAATTGCCAATGCGGCTGCACGCCCCGGTTATCCCCGTTATTACGGTGGTGGGCAACGTCGTTACGCCCAATCCGCTGGCGCAGGAAGCCCAGGTTACGCCGGGCCAGGCTATGCCGGTCCGGGTTATACCGGCCAGAGCTACTCCAGCCCTGGGTATTCCGGATCGGGCTATGCCGCGCCGGCAGTGAGCGGAGGTTATCCGGCGCCAGCCAGTGCGGGCTGCCCTTCTTGCGGTAGCGCGTTGCCACGCGCGGCGGGCATTCCCCAATCCGGCGTCTGGCGCCGCTCACGCAACGGGCGGGCGATCATCCTGATTCTGGCGCCGCAGCGACCGGTGTACTGACCAACGCAAGGCCCTTCGCGATGAATCCATGCACCCAAGCCTTGCGGTTGCTTGAACAGGAAGTGCTCGGCATTCGGGCACGTCTGGATGCGCAACTGCCCTACGCCTTGCAAATGCCAATGGTGCCAGCGGCCAATGTCAGTGACGAAGCCATGGCGGCCATTGAACAGCATATGCAGGCGGCAAGACGGCAGTTGCGCTTGCGGATCGCCCGCTTCTTGCGGCAATTGCGCCAGTTAAGCGCCACACCACAGAACGTCGCCGCCGCACAACGCCGTTATGCCTTGCTCAAGCTGTATTTTCAGGCCGCGTTAACGCACTTCGAAATCTTTGCCGAAGTGCTTACCCAACGCAGTCAGCATGGCACGGGCATCTGGTTGTCCGGTCTGGACGTGGCCGCCCAGGATGGCTTGCGCCAACCGGGCGCGGCCATCAAGGCGCCGCCGGTGATTTGTTATGTCGAGCGCGGGCATGGTGGAGCAATCCGGCGAGCGCGCACGCGCTTACCGGGGGGTGGCAACAATCCGGTGGCGGTTATCCGGATGCCACGTGAACGGATGGTCGGAACGGGCATTGCTGCTTCGTTGTTCCATGAAGTGGGGCATCAGGCTTCGGCCTTGCTGGAGCTGGCCAATACCTTCAAGCGGGCACTCCCGGCGCGGTTTGGTCATGCGCAGGCGATGCCTGTCGCCTGGCAAGCGTGGGATCGCTGGATTGGCGAGATTCTGGCCGATTTGTGGGCGGTGTCGCGGGTGGGCATTGCCGCCACCTGCGGTTTGATGAGTGTGGTCAGCCTGCCGCGGGCTTTTGTCTTGCGTATCACCCTGGACGACCCGCATCCGGCACCGTGGATCCGCGTGAAATTGTCGCTGGCCATGGGTAAGGCGCTGTATCCGCATCCGCAATGGGCGGCACTGGAAAAAGTATGGGAGCTGCAGTATCCGCGCTGGCAAATGAACGCCAGCCAACGCCAGGCATTTGAACAGCTGGACCAGTCGATCCCGCAATTTGTGGCGGTCTTGCTGGCATTGCATCCGCCAGCGCTGGCGGGCCGCAGTCTGGGCTCGGCACTGCGCTTGCCTGACCGGCATCCGCAACACCTGCTGCACATCTGGCAAAGCGTCAAATCCCGGCCGCAACAATTTCTGGCCGATACCCCGACGCTGGCTTTCGCCGTATTGGGCCAGGCGCGCTACAGCGGTTTGTTGCCAGCAGACCAGGAGTTGCAAGTGATCGCCGCGTTGCTGCAGCGCTGGGCTCTGGCGGGATACCTGCCGTGGACCGCAGGCAGCGCACAACTGAGTGTGGTGTTGAACCAGCGTCGCCCGATCCGGACGCCTCTCGCCGCTTATGCATGATTCTCTGAAGGAGAAAGGCAATGAGTACCATAACCCTTACAGGTCTGCTGCTGGACAGCCATCAGATTGACATCAACAGTTATACAGTGGCGGTACCGATATCCAGTCTGACCGGCACCATTCTGGCGTACTCCAGCTATACCAAAGACCAGACGGTGTTGCTGGACCCGGCTGGTGCGCAAACGGTCAGCGCGTCAATCACACTGAAGATTCTGCAAAAGAACATCACCAGTGATCCGACGCAGATTCTGGAAACCGCTTTTGAGCTGGGCAAGCTGATTGGCGTAACCGAAATCACCCCTCAACTGATCACGGCGGTCAATGCCTTGTTTTCCGGGAATGAGGTCACGCTCACCGGCAACGTGGCCCTGCCTGCGGCCACTACTGATATCGCGGCGGCCAGAGCATTGCCAGTGACCGGTCCAGGCTCTACTGGCGGCACTTCCGGGGCACCGCTAAGGCCGAGCAGTTTTCTGAGCCCGCTTGATCCGCTGGCCGCCAGTTCCGGGCCTGCTGACATCACCGATTACACGCCGCCGTCCATGGTCAGCCTGCAACGGACCAGCCGCCCGCTGACCGGCGATGTTGCACTGTGGCTGTTGATCAAACTCAATGCCGACATGCTCAGCTGGGATAACTACGCCCGGCAACTGGACTTGCTGTTCTTCCCGGACGGGCCGGACAGCACTACGCCAGACGCCATCGGCAGTCGTAAAGCGCCGCTTTATCACAAAGCCGCTCAATTGAGCCGTCGCCGCTTTCTCCCATTTACCGATACCGATGCCTATCGCGCCCTGAAAGTGGCAACTGAAGCGTTTGTCATCACGTGGGGCGGCGTTGCACCGCGCGGCGCCGATGCCAAAACCATTGCCACCTTGCTGGCCGACGATCCGGCCGCAGTGGCTCTAGCCAATGAGCGCCTGGGTTTGAATATCTCTACTCCTGGCGGTGCCAACGCTTTGGCTCAGCAGTACTTTGGCAAAGGCATGTCGCCCACGTTGCCATATCTGCAACGCGTGGCCATGGCCTTGCAGGGCTCGGATGCCGCAGCGGTCATTGAGGATGCGCTGGAAGCAACCACACAAGCGGTCGCCACCACGCAGATCCAGCTTAAAACCACTGGAATGACCGAGCCAGGCTTTTGCGGTGAGGGTTGCCTGTGGTTGAGTCACTGGAATGACAACATCTCCGCCAAGCTCACCCATCCGCCGCTCATCGAGCTGATCTGGAGCTACTGGATGGAAGAGCTGCAGCTGGTGCAGACCATGAACGCGGTCTCAAGGCGCTTCCAGAATGTTTCGGGCGGTCCACGCGACCCGTTGGCGCAACTCGAACTGGACCCGTTGCGGCCACTGAATAATCTGATCTGGGGCTGGGTGCAAGACGAGCAACACCGCTTGCCGATTGAACGCCGTGCCGCTGAGTATTGCCATGAATACGGCCTGAAATTGTATGGCAAAGCAGTGCCGCCAGCCCAAGCTGCGGACAACCGCAGCAAGTTCCTCGAAGCTTTTCACACGTTACTGAACCTGTGCGTGCCGTTCTTCCGCCAAGCCGATGACACCACGGTTGTGCCCGATGGCTTCCCGCTGCTGAACGCCTTGCGCGAGGTGCATCTGATCTTGTCCGAAGGCGCGCACAACCAGTTCCGTGATCTGCCCACCACCTCACGCGTTGAGATGATGATGCAGCAGTGGTTGCTGGCACGACCAGAGTTTCGCGAATTCCTGCCACGACGGGCGATGGTGGCCTATCCGGAACCGTGGATGCACTCGGTGGAAAGCATGCGCAAACTACAAGGCTGGGGCGATACCAATACCTACCAGTTCTGGCAACTGGCCACCATGGGTGAACAGATTGTGTCGTCGATCCGCTGGGGCGACTGGAATTCCATCAACGACCCGGTTAACGCCGCCAACTGGGCGACTTTCTTCCGCCCGGAAATCCAGACCTACATCCACTCCTATCGTGCGGTCACCGGCGTGGATGTGAGCGCGGAACCGGTCGACGTACAGGTGCCTGGCATGCACTTGTTGCGCCGCTTGCGTGAACGCAAAGGAATGAAGGTCGCATAACGGGGGCGCCATGATCGACTTTGCCACGGCGCTGTATCTGGGGCTGCAACATCCAGCAACGCAGTTGGGGTTTTACCCGGCGCTAACCACCGGTGCCCCGGCTTCGCTGGCGACTGCGCCACTGGCCACCCTGCTGGCGGCGCAGGCCGCCGAGTTGCAGGGATGCGAAGCCGGGATGGTGGCGCCTTCCACCCTGCATCTGGCCATTGATGTGTTTGATCGTCTGGGTCGCACGCACGCGCTGATCGCCGACGAGGCACTGTATCCGGTCATGCGCTGGGGGCTGGAGCGCGTAATGGGCATGGGCGTGCAGGTGACGTGGTTCCGCCATGGTGATCTGGCCGATCTGACACTGCAGATCAAGCAACGTTGGGGTGGACGCCCGCCCGCCGTGATCACCGATGCAACGCGACGCGAAGGCGCACCGGTACCGCTGGCGCGTTACCTGAAACTGGTGCAACGGTATGGAGGTTTGATTGTGGTTGATCATAGCCAGATGCTTGGATTGATGGGCGAACACCCGTCCGCACCGCAGCCGTGGGGCCAGGGCGGCGGCGGCGCCTTGCGCTACGCCGCACTTGGCCGGACACAACCGGTGTTGTTGCTGGCATCGTGGGCCAAGGCATTTGGTGCGCCCCTGGCCACCTTGTGCGGGCCGCTGAATCTGGTCCGCGATGTAGCACGTGACGGCCCCACCCAGACCCATTGCAGCAGCGCCAGCGAAACCGCATTGCGGGCCGGGTTGAACGCGCTGGCACTCAATCAGCGCGACGGCGCGCGACGGCGGCTGCAGCTATTGCAATTGTTGCAACATCTGCATCTCGGATTGCGTCGGCTGGCCCGTGGCAAGCTACCTGATCTGCAAACGTCCCGCCGCAATCACCCCTTGCAGCATTTGTGTCTGGCGACCGCAGAACGTACGCAAGCCTTGCATACCGGTTTGCGCGCCAGTGGTTTTCGCACGGCCTTATTGCGGCAGCGCGAGGGACGTTACGCGCTGGCGGTGATCTTGCGCGCCAATCATCGCCAAGCCGATATCGATGCCTTGTTATTGGCGATGGCTACACTGGCCCCGCAGTTGCCCAAACCCGCGGCAGAACCGGCCAGAACTCGCCTCACGGAGGACCGCCAGCATGTTTAAAACTGCCGATGGAGAAACGCTGGAACTTGCACCGTGGCGCATGCGGCGCTTGCTGCGGCTGATTGCCGACGCGCGCAGCTACCCCGCCGGAACCCCGCCACAAATGCTGATCCAGGATTTGCGGCTCATCATCAGCCGCGCGCGCCGCGTCAGCAGCCAGCCGCGCGTCGGCACCGCCAAGTATCAAAGCACCGGCGCGTGCTTCCGGGCTTGTTTGCTGGCCCGACAACAGAAAAGCAGCGGCGTGCTGGAGCTGGTTGGTTTGAGTATCGTGCCCCAGGTAATGCGAGACTTGTTGAATGAAAGCCGCCAGCTGGAACTGGAGTTTGAATCCAGCCCCAAATCGGCCAATCTCGTTTTGCGCTGGCAATACTGGAACAGCCTGACCGATGCCATGAACGGTACACGTAGCGCGGGTATCTACATGCTGATGCGGGGCTCCTTACCCGTTTACGTCGGCATGTCGCAAAACCTGCCGCAACGGCTACGTCAGCATTTGTGGTGCGCGGTGCGCCATCGCGATGGCGGATTAAGCGCCTGGTCGGCCAGCGTCGAGCGCCCGCAAGACTTGGCGGCAGTTGAACACGCGCTGGTGCGCGCACTCGGCCCACGGGTGTCGAATGATCGTTTGCAAGGCACGCTGAGAGTTGGTCCTGGCGGTTTGACGATTCGTAACTTGCTCCCGGGCGGGTTGACTTCGGCCAGAGCACCAGGCAACCAGCTCCTCTTGCTACCGGGCGCCGAATTCGAGTTAGCAGCATGATTATCGATTTTCACTGCCATGCGGGCCAGGGCGATGGCATGACCGGCCCGTGGGATACCACCGCCCCGCTAGCCGATTACGCCCGCCGTGCGACTGAAGCTGGCATAGGCCGCACCGTGCTGCTGCCGGTATTCCAGTCTGACTACGCGCAAGGCAACCGTGACGTTGCCGCGCTGGTCCGCGCCGAGCCGCAGCGCTGGATCGGCTTTGCCATGATCCACGGCCAGCGCGACCGGGAACGTGTGCACCGCATGATCGAAGAAGCGGTGCTCCAACTGGGCTTGCGCGGCATCAAGGTGCATCGGCACGACGCACGCATCAACCGGCAGATTTGCGACGCCGCCCGCCGCTGGCAATTACCGGTGCTGTATGACCCGGGTGGCGATACTGGCCCGCTGGATTTGCTGGCACAAACCCATCCTGATGTGGCCTTTGTCTTTGCACATTTAGGCAGCTTTGCCGATGACTGGGCCGCGCAACGCCGGGTGATTGATCTGATCGTGCGGCATCCGAACTTGTTTGCCGACACGGCTGGCGTGCGCCGGTTTGACCTGCTGGAAGAAGCTTTTGTCCGTGCCGGGCCAGGCAAATTGTTGTTTGGATCAGATGGGCCGTGGCTGCATCCAGGACTGGAGCTGGCCAAGATTCGTGCCTTGCGCCCTTCCTCCGCCGCCTTTGCCAGCATGACCAGCGGCAATGCCCTGCGCTTGTTACGGCGCGCAGGTCGCTCCACTACGGGCGTTCCGGATGCGCGGCGCTTACGTTCTCATCACCCGCTATCCGGTTGACGCCCTTGTCGTCGCAATTGCAGCGCACGTGGCGTGACCCCAAGCAATTCTGCAGCGCGGGTGGTTGAACCAGCGCGGAGTACCGCCACCTGAACCGCTACGGACTCGGCCAGTTGCCCAATGCCTTTCAAGCCCAAGCCTGCGTCCAGTGCCCCTTCCACCGCCGCAGCCAGCGCCTGCTCCCAACTGCCGTTGGTGCCAGCAAACACCATGTCCGCAACCAGGCCTATTCCCTGCAATCCGCCGGTACTCAATACATGAAAACCTTGCTGCCGATCCGCCATGCGCAGCACCACATTGCGCAATTCGCGCACGTTGCCAGGGTAATCGGCGCTGACCAGTTGCTGCATGACCTCGGGCATGACCTGCGGGATGGCCTGACCGCTTTCGGCCAGAAAGTGCCGGACCAATAGCGGGATGTCTTCGCGACGTTCCGCCAGACAGGGAGCGCGCACGGTCCATTGCGTGATGCGGAAATACAAATCGGCTCGAAATCGTCCGGCGACGACTTCAGCCTCAAGATCGCGGTTGGTGGCGCAGGTCAGCCGAAAATCGGATTGACGCCAGTTGTCCTCACCTACCCGCTTGTAGGTGTGTTCCTGAATCACCCGCAACAAGCGCGCTTGCAGCGGTAACTCCAGCTCGCCGACTTCATCCAGAAACAAGGTGCCACCGTCGGCCAGCGCAACGGCACCATCACGCGCGGTGAGCGCATGCGTAAACGCGCCCCTGGCGTGACCAAACAGTTCGCTACCCGATAGCTCCGGACTGAGCGTTGTACAGTCCACCACTACAAACGGTCCGCGCCGCCGTTTCGGGTCCAGATCGTGCACCAGCCGTGCCAGCAGTTCTTTGCCGCAGCCACTTTCGCCCAGCAGCAGACAGGCACCGTGACCAAAGCGGCCGACTTCCGCCACCATGCGCAGCGTTTGCCGCCAGATGGCAGAACAGCCCACGGCGCGTTCGTGCAGCCAGTCCGAGGCCAGAATGGCTTCCATTTCTGCCAGGCGCGCCAGGCGTAAAGCCAGTTCGGTGAGTAGTGTGTCCTGGTCGTCAGCGGAGACCAGATCGCAGATGGCGACGGGCCACCAGTCTTGTGGCTGGCAATAACAGCGGGTGCCGCGAGTGCAGCCAATAATAAAAGCATCGGGAAGGGGTTGATGGCGTAACCAGCGTTCAGCCGCTGCGCTGACGCGTTTTTCTTCGGCCAGGATCACTACTGCCAGCAAGCCATCTCCGTCGCCGGACAAATCCAGACTCTCCGGCAAGCCATGCTGGCGCAGCGACTGTCCCAGCCGCCGCGCGTCCTCCTGATCGAGAACGACGCGCATCCCTCAACCTCGCACAAATCGACAACTTTCCGGGTCGAGTATTATTTAGCTTGAAATCAGAAAACGCCGCGGCAGCCCGGATCACCGACTTCTTTCATAGAGCAGGCTACGGTCGGTCAGGGCTGAATAAGATAGACGGATATCGCGTTTGAATACCCAATCACAGCCGCTTTCAGGCCATGACGCGGGCAGAGAGAAAGGCAACGGACCAAGGTGCGTTGCCCGGCCTTCACAGCGGGATACTTTCCTGACTGGCCATCTGCGCAATGGCCTGAGTGAGGACTTCATCCGCCGGGTGCGCCTCCCATCTAGCTTGCTCCAGCGTGCCCACCGGCACCACACCAATCAGACTGTTGCACAGCCAGACCCGCTCAGCCGCCAGCAAGCGTGGCAGCGCAATCCGTTCCTGCGCCGAGGACCAGCCCAGCGCTTGCGCGGCCTCCAGTGCGACCTGACGCATCACCCCCGCCACACCACCGCTCTCCAGCAATGGGGTCACCAGTCGCCCTGCTTCGAGCATCAGCAGATTGGTCATGGTGCCTTCCAGCACGCAACCATCCCGATCCAGCAACAAGCCCTCAAAAATGTCCGGGTCTTGCCACTCGGCTCGTGCAAGAACATTCTCCAGCCGATTCAAATGCTTAATACCGGCAAGGCGCGGTTGCCAGCCTGCAGGTGTTTCGCAAAGCCGGACCGTGGCGCCAGACTCACCAAAGCGCCTTGGCACTGGTGGGGGGGTACATTGCACCAGGCGATTGGGAGCCAAGTCAGCGGGGTAGGCATAACCACGCGGCGTTTCGCCACGAGTGAGGATCAGCTTGAAAGTCGCCTCAGTCACGTCGCAGGCACGGATATCTGCTAACCAGAGTTCGTCATCCGGGGCGGGGATATCCAGCGCATGGGCATCGGCGCGCAGCTTTGTCAGATGGCGCCCCAGAAAGGGAATTACGCCATCTTTCAGAAACAGCGTTCTGAATACGCCGTCGCCAAACTGAAAAGCCCGATCCGCCACATTCAGCCGCTCGGCGGGGACACCGTTAATCAGTCTCATCGTCATGCTGGCTCCCGGTTGTTTCACTGGCTGATTGCTCGGGTTGGCAAACGTGCCACTACCCGAAATAGTGCGGGTTATTGATCGAGCCCCAGCGCCCGCAACAAGCCGCGCGCTTTATGGCGGGTTTCCTGCAGCTCACGCTCGGGCTCAGAATCCGCCACGATACCCGCGCCAGCCCGAAAATACAGATGGTCGTCATGCATTAAAAAGGTCCGGATCAGGATATTCAAATCCATGCTGCCATCATTGCTGATATAGCCGAGGCTACCGGTATAAGCGTGGCGTGGCCGCTGTTCAAGCTCACGAATAATCTGCATACAGCGCACTTTGGGGCAGCCGGTGATGGTGCCGCCGGGAAACAACGCCCGCAGCACTTGCGCGGGATTCACGCCGTCTTGTAATTCTCCACGCACGTTGGATTCAATGTGATGCACGTAGGCATAACTGGCGACAGCCATCAATTCATCGACCTGCACCGTGCCTGGCTTGGCAATGCGCCCCAGATCGTTGCGCTCCAGGTCCACCAGCATGATGTGTTCGGCCCGCTCTTTGACAGTCGCCAGCAGTTGTTCTTTCAGACGCGCATCTTCTTGCGGATCGGTTGAGCGTGGATGGGTACCGGCAATGGGCCGGGTTTCTACAATCTGCTCGCGTACTTTGACCAGCCGTTCCGGCGACGAACTGATGATGTCGTAATCACCCAGATGGCAAATCGCTGAAAACGGTGCCGGGTTGGCGCGACGCAATTGGGCGTAGACATCGCTGGCCGAGCCACTGGCCAGCGTGATATCCCAGGCGCGGGACAAGTTGACCTGAAACACGTCGCCTTCGTATACGTAACGCTTGCTGGCCAGCACGCCATCCAGAAACGCTTGCGGATCATCTTCGGCTACGCTTGCCACGGCCACGGGATTGGCAGCGTAGCCAGGTAAAGTGGCAATCTGCCGTTCCAGTTCATCGATCAGTTCGACCGACTCGGCCACCAGCAGCCATCGTTGCTCGTCGCGGTGATGCAAGACGGCGGCGGGACAACGCCACAGTGCAGCCACGGGCACATCGGCGGTATCACGCGTTGGCACGGTTGGTTCGAACTGATGCAGCAATTCGTACGCCGCATACACGCCCCAGCCGCCGATAAAAGGCAGCGCGGCAACGTCCGGCAGATTGCATGGCAATGCCGCCAGATCATCCAGAAACTGGGCAGCATCCGCCTGCCGGTACATACGCGATGTCTGCGGCAACGCCAGCAAGACATCCCAACCCGTTGCGCCGCTTGATTGCAGCAACATAGGAAAGCTGGCTGGCGCGGCGGCATGCCACTGAGCCAGATCAACCGGCTGCGACAAAGGGCGGATATGGAATGCGGGAGAAGTCATGACGGCATTTTATCAGGCAGAACGCCATCCCAACGGAATACCCCCGCCACAGCGTCGCGGGGCTACACAGAGATGTCGCTGAAAAGAAAAAGGGCTGCATCAACGCAGCCCTTCTTCGGAGTGATCACTCAATTACACGCGCTTGAACACCAGCGTGCCATTGGTGCCACCAAAACCAAACGAGTTGGAAATAGCCACGCGGATATTCATTTCGCGTGCGGTGTTGGCCACGTAATCCAGATCGCAACCGGCTTCAAAATCCTGATCGAACAGGTTGATGGTCGGTGGCGAAATCTGGTGATGCAGTGCCAGGACCGAATACACAGCCTCAACACCACCCGCGCCGCCCAACAAGTGGCCGGTCATGGATTTAGTCGAGTTAACAGCCAGTTTGGCAGCGTGATCGCCAAACGCCATCTTGAGCGCCTGGGTTTCGTTGGCATCACCCAGCGGAGTCGACGTGCCATGTGCATTCACATAATCGACTTCATCCAGATTGATCCTGGCATCACGCAACGCATTGGTCACGCCACGCGCCGGGCCTTCTGCGCTCGGTGCGGTGATGTGGTGCGCATCGGAACTCATGCCGAAACCAACCAGCTCGGCGTAGATCTTCGCGCCGCGTTTGACCGCGTGATCGTACTCTTCCAGCACCAGTACACCAGCGCCCTCACCCATGACAAAGCCATCACGGCCCTTGTCCCACGGACGAGACGAGGTAGCCGGATCGTCATTGCGGGTCGACAACGCTTTCATCGCAGCAAAGCCACCAATACCCAGACCGGTTACCGCGCCTTCAGCACCGCCAGCCACCATGACGTCGGCATCGCCGTACTGGATCATGCGGGCAGCGTCGCCAATACAATGCGCGCCAGTGGTACATGCCGAAACGATACCGTAGGTCGGGCCTTGAAAGCCTTTGTAGATCGAGACATGACCGGCAATCAGGTTAACCAGCGAACCGGGAATGAAGAACGGGCCAATCTTGCGGGGGCCACCGGCCAGCAAGGTTGCACCGGTTTCTTCAATCAGCGGCAAACCGCCAATACCGGAGCCGATGTTCACGCCGACGCGGGTTTTATCCAGACCAGCCAAGTCTTCAATGCCGGAGTCGGCAATGGCCTGGAAAGCGGCTGCGATACCAAAGTGGATGAACAAATCCATCCGGCGGGCATCTTTAGCCGAAATATACTGGCCGATATCGAATTCTTTGACTTCACCGGCGATCTGGCAAGCGTACTCGCTTGCATCAAAACGGGTGATCTTGCCGATGCCGGACTTGCCGGCGAGAAGATTCGCCCAGCCCGTTGCCACGTCGTTGCCCACAGGCGACACATGACCGAGACCGGTAACGACTACTCTACGTTTGGACACGGTAATCTCCGAGAGTGAACCGGATGTAACAAGAGCGGCGGCAATGGCGCAGCGCCCGCGATCGATACATTTCGTTTGTTTCTAATGGTCCGCACAGGCTGAACCTTTAAAGACAGGTCGAAAAGCATTGACGCAGGCGTTGGTCTTGCGCACCGCTCTAACCACAACCACCAAAGCGGCTGCGGAGACGAATCGGAACGATTACTTGCTCAGGTGGGCGCTGACGTAGTCAATCGCTTGCTGAACAGTGGTGATCTTCTCAGCTTCTTCGTCCGGGATCTCGCATTCGAATTCTTCTTCGAGTGCCATCACCAGCTCAACGGTGTCGAGGGAGTCGGCGCCGAGATCGTTCACGAAGGACGATTCGATTTTGACGTCGGTTTCCGGTACGCCAAGTTGCTCAGCAACGATTTTCTTCACGCGCTGTTCGATGTTTTCCATGGGTTTAGCCAAGCCTTTCTAAGATTCGGAAAAAAGCGTCCGCATTCTACCAAAAAAACGGGCTACGCCAAGCGCATCCGGAGGTATTTGATGAAAATGCACACGCTATACGGTTGAAAACTACTTATATTCTCCGGATCGCACGTCAAACCGATGCGCTCCGGCAAGAATCAATTCATGTACATCCCGCCGTTCACGTGCAGTGTATTGCCCGTGACGTAGCCAGCTTTGTCGCTGGCAAGGAATGCTACAGCATCTGCGATATCCTGGGGATCACCCAAGCGACCCAGAGCAATGCTTTCTACCAGTTTTGCCTTTTGTTCCTCCGGCAAAACCTTGGTCATGTCTGTATCGATAAACCCCGGCGCCACCGCATTGACGGTTACACCGCGGCTGCCGATCTCGCGCGCCAGCGATTTGGTAAAGCCAAACAACGCCGCTTTGGCCGCCGAATAGTTGGTCTGCCCCGGGTTACCCGTGGCACCGACTACCGAAGCGATATTTACAATACGGCCCCAGCGCGCCTTCATCATGCCACGAATAACGGCTTTTGAAAGCTGATATACCGGCTTCAAGTTGGTTGCCATAATGGCATCCCACTCGTCATCCTTCATGCGCATCAACAGGTTATCGCGAGTAATGCCCGCATTGTTGACCAGGATTGTAATTGCGCCAAATTCTTTTTCGATTTGCGATACCAATGCCTCGCACGCGCCGTCTTCTGTCACCTGCAAACGCAAGCCCTGACCTTTGGCACCGGCTTCTTTCAGATATGCGGTAATCGCTTCTGCGCCGCTATCTGATGTTGCAGTACCCAGCACCGTAGCACCTTGCTGTGCCAGTTCCAGTGCAATCGCCTTGCCGATCCCGCGCGAAGCGCCGGTTACCAGTGCAATTTTGCCTTCCAGACTCATGATTGGGCCCTTCCTGATTCGTTTTCTTTGAATTCTTTGTAATTTATAGCGCAGTGCGCAGTGCGTCGAACGCAGCCGGATCGGTCAGCGCAAATTGCTGACCATCGCTGGCAATCCGCTTGCCAAGACCTGCCAGCACCTTGCCTGGACCACATTCGGCAAACACCGTGACGCCATCTGCCGATATGGACTGGACAGTCTCAACCCAACGCACCGGTTTGTACAACTGCCGAACCAACGCATCTTTGATCTGCGCAATATCGGAGTATGACGTTACATCAGCATTGTGGATGACTGGAATTTTTGGTGTTGCCAAAGCCAGCGTATTGAGCCTGGCTTTGAGTTGTTCTGCTGCAGGTTGCATCAGATCGCAATGCGAAGGCACCGAAACCGGCAGCAACATGGCGCGTTTGGCGCCCTTGGCCTTGCAGACCTCACATGCGCGTTCAACCGCAGCCTTCGAACCGGCGATTACTACCTGGCCTGGGGAATTGAAGTTGACGGCCTGCACCACGTCACCTTGCGCTGCTTCGGCGCAAGCTTCAATGATCGCGGCATCATCCAGCCCCAGTACGGCAGCCATGGCGCCCTCACCTGCTGGCACAGCGGCCTGCATGGCTTCGGCGCGCAAACGCACCAATTGCAAGGCATCGCCAAACGAAATTGCTTCAGCAGCGACCAGAGCCGAGTATTCACCCAAGCTATGGCCAGCCAGCACGTCCGGCACGCGGCCACCTGATGCCAGCCATGCGCGCCACACAGCAACGCCAGCGGTCAGCATGACCGGCTGGGTATTAATGGTGGCATTCAACGTTTCAGCCGGGCCATCAACAACCATTTGCCAGAGGTCCTGGCCCAATATGCCAGACGCTTCATCAAAAGTGGCTTTCACGACCGGAACATCGGCCCAGGCGTTCATCATGCCCACGGCTTGCGAGCCCTGGCCAGGAAATACAAATGCCAGCTTCATGCGAGTTCTCCTTGCTTCAGGCTAGACTCAGAATTGTGGCAGTCTGGCCTGACTAATTCAAATGAGCGTTTGAAAAAACAAACGGCGCATTTTGCGCCGTTTTGCTTAGTACTTGATCAGCGCGGAGCCCCAGGCAAAACCGCCGCCGATGCCTTCGAGCATCAGCGTCTGTCCTCGCTTGATCGATCCGGAGCGGATACCTTCATCCAGCGCCAGCGGAATCGATGCCGCCGAGGTGTTGCCATGGCGTTCTACCGTCACAATGACCTGATCCATCGACAGATGCAGATGCTTGGCGGTGGATTCGATAATGCGCAGGTTGGCTTGATGCGGCACCAGCCAATCTATATCTGTGGCCTGCATGCCAGCGGCTTCGAGCGTTTCATGAGCGATATCAGCCAGTGCACGCACAGCAAATTTGAACACCGCATTGCCTTCCATATAAATATATGGATTACCAGCGATCTGTCCCTGCTGCATCCGCGCGTCGGTTTTCAGGATCGAACGATAACGACCGTCCGCCTTGAGTTTGGTCTGCAAAATACCGGGTTCTTCGCTGGCCTGGAGCACAACCGCACCGGCGCCATCGCCAAACAGGATGCAGGTGCCGCGATCATTCCAGTCAACGATATTCGAGAGCGTTTCTGCGCCAACAACTACGGCGCACTTGGCAGCGCCCGTCTGCACAAACTTGTCGGCAGTGGCCAGCGCGTAAATGAAGCCGGAACAAACCGCCTGAACATCAAATGCGGGAAAGCCGTGCACGCCCAGCTTGTCTTGCAAAATACATGCAGTCGACGGAAACACGCTGTCTGGCGTGGTGGTAGCGACGATCAGCAGATCGACTTCTTCCCGCGTCACACCAGCCGCTTCAAGCGCGCGTTCTACCGCTTTGAGTGCCAAGTCAGAGGTAGTCTCGCCTTCTGCAGCAATGCGACGTTCGCGAATACCGGTGCGCGAAACAATCCATTCATCGCTGGTCTCAACTTTTTGCGCCAGTTCGTGATTGGTCAGCGTTTTGGCCGGCAGGTATGAACCTGTGCCGGCAATGCGCGAATACATGAGTTTTTCTCCTGGCAAGTGCATATTGGCTGCTAGCTTCGATCAGGCAGCGGGCGCATCTGGAATCACTTCCGACACGTCGGGCCGCGCAGCCAGCAATTCAAGCTCTTGCTGTACTTGTTCAGCAATGCGTTGCGTCACACCGGCACGGGCTTCTTCCACGGCCTGAGACAGCGCCCAGTAGAACGCCATACGATCAGCGCCGCCATGGCTTTTTACCACAATGCCATTTAAACCCAGCAGCGATGCGCCGTTATAACGACGTGGATCAACGCGTTTTTTGAAGCGGGACAAGACCGGCCATGCCAGTCCGGCCAGCAAACGAGACCACCAGTTACGCAAGAATTCTTCGCGCAGCTGCTCGGCGATCATCTTGGCCAGACCTTCCGATGTTTTCAGTGCCACATTACCGGTGAAGCCGTCGCAGACAATAACGTCGACCGCACCAGTGTAAATATCGTTGCCTTCCACATTACCGTGAAAATTCAGGTTGGAACGGCGTAACAGCTCGGCGGCCTCTTTGACCACCTCGTTGCCTTTGATTTCTTCTTCACCAATATTGAGCAGCCCAACCAACGGACGCCCTTTCTGGCGCGTGGCTTCAACCAGCATCGCGCCCATAATGGCGAACTGAACCAGGTGCTGCGGGGTGCAATCAACGTTCGCCCCCAAATCCAGCACACAGGTGTAGGTGTTTTTGCGCGTAGGCAGCATTTTGGCAATGGCCGGGCGATCAATACCTTTGATCGTCTTGAGCACAAAGCGTGCGGTAGCCATCAGCGCGCCAGTATTGCCTGCCGAAACACAGGCATTGGCACCACCGGATTTCACCAGATTAATCGCTACCCGCATGGAAGAATCTTTCTTGTTCTTCAATGCCGATTGCGGAGATTCGTCCATAGTGACCACTTCCGTGGCGGCCTGGATGCGCAAGCGCGGGCCCACCGTACGGCGGCGAACTTTCAGTTCGGCCTCAATGGCATCGGCAACACCAACCAGCACCACGTTCACATCCGGGTGATCGTCCAGGAACCGGAGCACCGCGGGCACAGTGACGTGCGTGCCATGGTCACCGCCCATAGCGTCGACAGCAACAGTAATATCCATCAGCTTTGCGAGTCGCTTATCCAGAATGGCGAACGGCGCAAGCAGGAATCCCCGCTTGCGCCGTTGTCATAACCATATGGTTATAAAGGGTTTTCACCCGAAGCGAATTATTCGCCCTTAGCCTTGATCACACGACGGCCCTTGTAGAAACCGTTCGGGCTGATGTGGTGGCGCAGGTGAACTTCACCAGTGGTGGCTTCAACAGCCAGAGCAGGTGCAGTCAGGAAGTCGTGTGCGCGATGCATGCCGCGCTTGGACGGGGATTTTTTATTCTGTTGAACAGCCATGTTGGGTACTCCTTGAAAACCAGTTATGTATTTAACAATTCAACGGACGACTCTGAAAGCACATCCGGCTTGCGGTCTCGTCCGTTATTCCGCTTTCCTGGTTTTCAAACCAGCCAGGACAGCAAACGGATTCACTTTCTTGCCTGCCTCGGTTACACCATCCACACCGCCGCATGTTTCATGCATAGGCGAAAACGGCACCGCAAGCAGGACTTCTTCTTCGACCAGCGCTTCTACATCCAGCGCCGGATCGACCAGAATTCCTTCCAGCTCTTCATCTTGCTCTTCAGCTTCGTCGAGCTTTGCTTCATCAGTGAACTGCGTCAGCAAGGTTTCAGAGGCAAATGGCCAATCCATTGGCTTGAGGCAGCGCTGGCAAACCAGTCGCAAATTGCCTTTTACCACCAGACTCAACCAGGGACGCTCGAGCTTGTCGACCCCACCTTGCAGTTCCCAGTCCACAACACCAGTCTGGTCTGCGAGCTGATCGTGCAATCGCGCCATGCTTGATAATGCTATGGCGCCGGAGAGTTCCCGCTGCTCAAGCGCGAATTCTGCGCTATCGATCACTTTCATGGCCAAGGCCGTCGGAGCTAAGAAACCGCGCATGATATAATCTGCCACACCTTTCTGTCAAAGGCTTTTTAAGCCAGACCACAAGAATTTCCTATGCAAAAACAAGCCCTTCCAGCCAGACAATTGGTACTGGCTTCCACATCCGTTTATCGCCGCGAACTGCTGGCACGCTTGGGAGTACCGTTTGAAACGGCCGCACCCCATGTCGATGAAACGCCATTACGAGCCGAAACAGCCGCGCAAACCAGCTTGCGACTGGCGATTGCCAAAGCGCAAGCACTCGGCACCCAATTTGCCGATGCATTGCTGATTGGCTCTGACCAGGTCGCGCTACTGGACGGTGAGCAACTGGGCAAACCCGGCAATCACGAGCGTGCGGTTGCCCAGTTAAGCCTGATGCGTGGTCGCACTGTAGAGTTTCACACGGCCCTGGCGCTACACGACACCCGCACCGGCCAGACCCGCACTGCTACCGACATTACCCGCGTCACATTGCGAAATTACAACGACGCGCAGATTGAACACTATCTGCGCCGCGATCAACCCTACGACTGCGCTGGTAGCGCCAAAGTCGAAAGCCTGGGAATCGCGATGATCGCCGCAGTTGAGTCCACCGACCCCACCGCTCTGATCGGCCTGCCATTGATTGCCTTATGCAGCTTGCTGCAAGAGGCCGGTGTAGAGGTTGTATGAATTCCGGAACGCTCTATTTGATCCCGGTACCACTGGGTGAAGACTCCCTCACGTCGGTCATTCCGCCAGACGTGCAGTCCACGGCGCGGCAACTGACCCACTTCATCGTCGAAGCCCCCAAAACCGCGCGGGCGATGCTCAAATGGTTTGGTACGCCACATGAACTGCGCAGTATGTGGATGGCCGAACTCAACGAGCACACGCAGGAGAAAGAACTCTCTACGCTACTGGAACCGTTGCTGGCCGGTCATGACGTGGGCCTGATGTCTGAAGCTGGCTGCCCTGGTGTGGCAGACCCCGGCGCCAATCTGGTCCGGCTTGCTCATACTCGCGGCATCAAGGTCGCGCCGCTGGTGGGCCCGTCGTCCATTTTGCTGGCCTTGATGGCCAGCGGCGCCAATGGCCAGAAGTTTCGCTTCAACGGTTATCTGCCCGCCGATGCCACCGCCCGCATTGAGGCGATCCGCAAGCTGGAACAGGATTCGCTCAAGCTCAAGCAGGCCGAAATCTTTATCGAAACGCCTTACCGCAACGGCGCGCTATTCGACAGCCTGCTGGCCGCCTGCCGCCCGCAAACCCTGCTCACGGTAGCGCGTGATCTGACCACCGCCAACGAGCTGACCGCCACCCGCGAAATTGCGCAGTGGAAGCGAGAGGACGCGCCTGACCTGCATAAGCGCCCCACCGTGTTTGTGCTGTATGCCGGATAATCGGTCGCGCTGAAAAACAAAAAGCCCGCAGCAAACGCTACGGGCTTTTTGTTCCATATTCTGGTGCCGACAGAGAGACTCGAACTCTCACGACCGCAGTCACTACCCCCTCAAGATAGCGTGTCTACCAATTCCACCATGTCGGCTCTGTGCATCCCCAGCGGGAAGCAAGAGGCGGCATTCTAGCGACAAGCCATGCACTTGTCCAGCAACCGGGCACACGCGGCGCGTACCAAGCAAAAATCACGGCCATGGTCAAAAATGTTAACTTATCCAATCCAGTAATTGCGAACCCCTAGACCCGAGCATGACCGACCCGCTACGCGAGAAACTCGCCGCCTGGAATTTTGAAAATCGCTACCCGGAGAAACTGGCCGAACAGTTTCCACGCATCCTCAACCGGATCGTCGAGTTGTGGGGCACACCGGGCATGCAGGCTTATTTTGACGATCTCTTGATCATGGACCGGCATGATCGTCAGGGCTTTCCACCCGATATCGGGGCGGAACTGATGTCTGTGGCGTTTGCTCATGACCAGATCATGAATCAACAAGAAACCGCCACCCACGACATCTGGGAGCACGTGCGCGAAGAAGTCGAGAGCCAACTGCGAGAACTTGGCTTTCAGGCAACGCCACGGGATTTCCAGCGCGCCATTACGCAGGGCAATACAGCCGCCGTGTTGCTGTTTATCGGCGCAGGCGTTGAGGTTAACGGTATTGACGACGTTGGCTGGACGCCGCTGATCCGCGCCTGCTTTGAAGGCAACAGCGAAATGGCGCTCGTGCTGATCAAGCATGGCGCAGACATTCATGTAAGAGACCGTGACGGCTACAGCCCCTTGCATTGGGCATCGCTCAACGGGCATGAAGAAGTTATCCAGTTACTGCTCGATCGCAGCGTCAACGTCAACAGCGAGAGCAATCAAGGATTTACCCCGCTGATCCAGGCGGCCAGTTGTGGGCACGAACGCGTGGTCAGGCAATTGATCGGCGCAGGCGCGATTATCAATACCTCCACCAAAGAAGGCTGGACGGCGCTACACAAGGCGGTGGCAAATGGCCATCTGCAAACCAGCGTTGCGTTACTGGATCTGGGCGCCGACGCCACCGCCCGCCATATGGATGGCACCACGCCGCTTTCATTGGCCTTGAATAGTGGCAACAAAGCGCTCGCCGGACTGCTCAACCTGGGCGCCAGTCTGCAAGCCAGGCAGCGACAACGCCAGCGCGGCTAAGTTGACGACAAAGCAAGCGGCGGCGCGGCGGCGCTACAACCGGATCCGTCCCCGGCAGATATCCCGGAACATCGCCCAGTCACCCATAAAACTGTAGAGTGGATAACTGAAAGTAGCGGGCCGGTTATGCTCGAAGAAGAAATGACCGATCCATGCGCAACCGTAGCCGCTCGCCAATCCCGCCAGCAGCCAACCCCAGCCATGCCCGCTTAGCAACATGGCCAGACAAAACAACACGCCCAGCGATCCGGCAAAATGCAGACGGCGGCATACCGTGTTGCGATGTTCACTCAGATAAAACGGGTAGAACGAAGCAAAATCGGGATAGCGGGAAGACATCAATGGCTCCGGCGGCAAACGACATAGCCGATTGATACCGCGCCCGGCGCTCGGATTCAATATGCACCGCAGCATGACAGCCAAGGTGAGCGTTGTGATCACCACCCGCAAATAAAAAGAGGCACACCGTAGTGCGCCTCTTCTCTCATCAGCAAACCTCAATCCTGAGCGCTTAACCCAGCCACTGGCGCGCGTTGCGGAACATGCGCATCCACGGGCTATCTTCACCCCAACCGGCCGGATGCCACGACATCTGCAGCGTGCGGTATACGCGTTCCGGGTGCGGCATCATGATACTGAAGCGACCGTTAGCGGTGGTAACGCCTGCAATGCCTTGCGGGCTGCCGTTCGGGTTGAGCGGATAAACCTCGGTCGGCTTGCCATGGCTATCGACATAACGCATTGCCACAATCGACTTGCCGATATCGCCTTGCTGGCTGTAGTTCGCGAAGCCTTCGCCGTGCGAGACCACCACCGGAATTTGCGAACCGGCCATGCCACCGAAGAACAGCGACGGTGAGTCAGTCAGCTCAGCCATCACCAGTCGTGCTTCAAATTGCTCGGAACGATTACGCGTGAACTTCGGCCACGCTTCGGCACCCGGAATGATGCCGGACAGATTGGCCATCATCTGGCAGCCGTTACACACGCCCAAGCCGAAGGTATCAGCGCGATTGAAGAACGCTTCAAACTCTTCGCGCGCCCGAGCGTTGAACAGAATGCTCTTGGCCCAACCCTCACCGGCGCCCAGTACGTCGCCGTAAGAGAAGCCACCGCAAGCGGCGATACCCTGGAAGTCTGCCAGCGAGATACGGCCAGAGATGACGTCGCTCATATGCACGTCAACTGACTTGAAGCCAGCGCGGTCAAACGCTGCAGCCATTTCCACCTGGCCATTCACGCCCTGTTCACGCAGCACGGCAATCGCCGGGCGCACGCCAGTGGAGATAAACGGCGCGGCAATGTCTTGTGCCGGTTCAAAGCTCAACTTGGCGAACAGCCCCTTGTCTTGCTTGTCGCCGATGCGGGCGAATTCCGAATCGGCACCCACCGGGTTATCGCGCAGACGCTGAATCTGGTAGCTGGTTTCGGACCAGGCTTTTTGCAATTCAACGCGCGATTCATCCAGCACGAGACGATTGCGTTTTTTGATCTTCAAGCGATCGTCATTATTGAGCGTGCCGACCACGTGCAGTTCACTACGAATGCCGACATTGCTGAAAGCGGCGATCACGGCGGCGGTGTCGCTGCGCTTCACTTGCAGCACGGCGCCCAGCTCTTCGTTGAACAACACGCCCATCACCCGACCATTTTCTTCGCGAGCGATGCTTTCCGGTGTTTGTTCGTCTTCTTCACGCGCACGGCGACGACGTTCGATACAGGCTTCGTCGATTTCCAGCGTCACGCCAACGTGGCTGGCAAACATCATTTCCGCCACCGTGGTGATCAGGCCGCCATCGGAACGATCGTGATAAGCCAGAATGCGACCTTCGTCGTTCAGCTTTTGCACGGTCTCGAAGAATGCCTTGAGCCGTTCGGTGCTGACCACATCCGGCGCCCACTGGCCAACCTGGTTGTACACCTGTGCCAGCGCCGAACCACCCAGGCGACACTTGCCATCGCCCAGATCGACCAGGATCAGGTCGCTTTCGAGTTCGGTCTTCAGTTGCGGAGTAAGCGTCTTGCGCACGTCAGTGACCGGCGCAAAGGCGGAGATGATCAGCGACAGCGGCGAGATCACTTCTTTCTTCGCCCCATCGTCTTGCCACACCGTCTTCATCGACAACGAATCTTTACCCACCGGAATGCTGATACCCAGATCGCGGCACAGATCCATACCAACCGCTTTCACGGTGTCGTACAGATTGGCGTCTTCACCAGTGTGCCCAGCAGCGGCCATCCAGTTGGCGGAGAGCTTCACGTCGCCCAGCTTGGCGATTGGTGCAGCAGCCAGGTTGGTCAGTGCCTCGCCCACGGCCATGCGGCCAGATGCCGGGCCCGACAGCAGCGCCAGCGGCGTGCGCTCGCCCATGCTCATGGCTTCGCCCAGCACGGTGTTGTAACCCATGGCGGTAACGGCAACGTCGGCAACCGGGGTTTGCCACGGGCCGACCATCTGGTCACGCGCGGTCATGCCGCCAACGGAACGATCGCCAATGGTGATCAGGAACGACTTATTCGCCACGGTCGGCAGACGCAGCACGCGGTAAGTGGCTTCTTTCAGTTCAAGGATGGAAGAGTCGAACAACTGGCCTTGCACTGCGACGCGCTTCACGTCACGTGTCATCTTGGGCGGCTTGCCCAGCAACACGTCCATCGGCATATCGACCGGGTCGTTGCCAAAGTGCGCATCGGCCACTACCAGTTTCTTCTCGGCAGTCGCGCGGCCAACCACGGCAAACGGGCAACGCTCGCGTTCGCACATGGCTTCAAAGGCCAACAGGCTTTCCGGAGCAATCGCCAGCACGTAACGTTCTTGCGATTCGTTCGACCAGATTTCCCGCGGCGCCATGCCGCTTTCTTCAACCGGCACCTTGCGCAGATCAAACACCGCGCCGCGGTCAGAACCATCGACCAGTTCCGGGAAGGCGTTAGAGATACCACCAGCGCCCACGTCATGGATCGACAACACCGGGTTGTTTTCACCGAGTTGCCAACAGCGGTCGATCACTTCTTGCGCGCGACGCTGGATTTCAGGATTGCCACGTTGTACCGAGTCAAAGTCCAGATCAGCCGCGTTGGCACCCGTCGCCATCGAGCTGGCTGCACCGCCGCCCATGCCGATCAACATGCCAGGGCCACCCAACTGGATCAGCAAGCTGCCGTCCGGGATGTCGTTCTTACCAATGTGGATGGCCGAGATATTGCCCAAGCCGCCCGCCAGCATGATCGGCTTGTGGTAACCGCGGCGCTCGCCTTGCCAGTTTTCTTCAAACGTACGGAAGTAACCCGCCAGGTTGGGACGACCGAATTCATTGTTGAACGCAGCGGCACCAATCGGGCCTTCGATCATGATTTGCAGCGGCGAGGCAATGCGCTCCGGCTTGCCGTATTGCTCACCTTCCCACGGCTGGATGGCGCCGGGGATATTCAGGTTGGAAACGGTAAAGCCCGACAAACCGGCCTTGGGCTTGGAGCCGCGACCAGTAGCGCCCTCGTCACGAATTTCACCGCCCGAGCCGGTTGCTGCGCCGGGGAAAGGCGAGATTGCGGTGGGGTGATTGTGGGTTTCCACCTTCATCAGAATATGGGTGGACTGCTGGTCGTAACTGTATTCGGCACTACCCGGCTGCGGGAAGAAGCGACCAATTTCAGCGCCTTCGATTACCGAAGAGTTGTCGTTGTAGGCAACGACGGTGCCTTCCGGGTGCGCTTTGTGGGTTTCGCGGATCATGCCGAATAGCGAGTGCGATTGCTTCTCGCCATCAATGATGAACTCGGCATTGAAAATTTTGTGGCGGCAGTGTTCCGAGTTGGCCTGCGCGAACATGGTCAGTTCGGCATCGGTCGGATTGCGCTTGAGTTTCTGGTAGCTCTCGACCAGGTAATCGATTTCATCGGCCGACATGGCAAAGCCGAATTCGATATTGGCTTTGTCCAGCGCATCGCGCCCACCGCCGAGGATATCCACACTCATAAACGGCTTGGGTTCGAAATGGCGGAACAATTCGTTGCCGGCATCCAGCGTCTCGAACACTTGTTCGGTCATGCGGTCATGAATCAGTGGCAGCAGCAGGTTCTTTTCGCCAGTGGACAACGGCTGGCCGTTTTTACTGGCGTACACCGCAATCCCGCGCTCGATGCGGGAGATTTTTTCCAGCCCAGTATGGTGCAGGATATCCGATGCTTTGGAGGACCATGGCGAGATGGTGCCCAGACGCGGCAACACCAGCAGCAGTGCGCCGACCGCCTTGGCTGGCGTGGCCGGATCGCCATAATGCAGCACCCGTTCCAGCGTGGATTTCTCAGTATCGTTCAGCGCTGAGCTTACTTCGGCGAAGTGCCAGTATTCGGCGTAAATGTCCGCCGTTATACCTTGCTCGACCAACGCAGCCTGGAGTTTTTCGACACGGAACGTGGAGAGCGCAGCACCGCCGCGCAGCTTGAGGACATCTGCCATGTGGGTTTAGGGCCTGTTAACACTTATTACACAACTGCGTTTGGGGCAGTTCGGGATGGCGCGTTGGGCCGCGAAATGTGCTGTGGTGTGCACACCACAAGCATTTCGCGGCACGGCGATCCGCCCGAAACACCCCAAACCCGAAGGGCTGGGCCAGAAAAAGGCCATTCACTGTGTTGTACTTCTTGGCAATAACCGGTTATTGCCTGCCTCCTACGTCTTGTGCCTGGCCTTTTTCTGACCCAGCGCAGTCGCGTAATAAGCGTTAACCGGCCCTACTCTGATTTGCCAGAGTAAACAAAGGCGTAATGATACCCAAAAATTACCCTTCCCGCCGCCCCGACAGTCCGCCAGACCGCGTATTCACTGTCACAAAACCCGCATGTGGTATCTCTGTCAGCCCCAAAAACCCGTGAAATGCCGGTTTTTCAGCTGTAAGGCATACTACGTAGACAGCAACTGGCTTACAGTTCTTTGCCGGTATTGCCCGGTGCTGCACAACCGATCGGGCAAAACGCCTATGCTGCGCAAACCATAAAAGCAAAAACCAAACACCCCCTCAATGGAACCGTCGAGGAGACGAAACATGACCCGACCCACAGGCGCACAGCTCAAACTCAAATGGGAATGCATTACCAACCATCATGAGGGCGACAACTTTCTAGCTGAGCTTACCCTCACCAACCATTCCGCCACGCCGCTCTCCGGGAGCGACTGGGCGCTGTACTTCAATACCTGCCGCAAGATTCATCCAGATTCAGTGGGTGGTGGCGTCGCCATCAGCCAGATCAACGGTGACCTGTGGAAGCTGGTGCCGACCGCTGAGTTTGGTGCCCTGGCCGCAGGCGAATCGCGCAAGATTGGCTACAAAGGCATGTTCTGGGTGATCCAGGAAACCGACGCGCCGCTGGGCTTTTACGTGGTTTATGACGATGGCACTCCGGCCGCAACCGCCCAGGCGATTGGCGATCCGGAAATCGTTCCGTTCACCAGCCCGGAACAGCGCAACCGTAGCCTGAGCGACAAGGTAGAACCCGTTACCGCCGCCACCCGCTACGCCGACAACAAAGACTTGAGCCTGCTGCCTGCTGCGCAAGTTGGCCAGATCACTCCTACTCCACAGGCGCAAGTCAGCGGCCACGGCCAGTTTGTGATCGATGCACAAACATTGATCGTGCACTCTGCTGAACTGACGTCAGAAGCCGCATTCCTGCAGCAAAGCCTGGCCGATCTGGGAGTCACCCCGGCCCGCGCAGCGCAAGGCAAAGGCATTGTGCTGCAACTGGGCAAAGTGACTCTCCCGCATGCCACCGGCAATAGCGACGAAGCCTACGAACTGGAAGTTACCGCTGCTGGCATCAGCATTACCGGCGTGACCGCACATGGCGTGTTCAACGGCATTCAGAGTCTGCGCCAGTTGCTGCCCGTAGCTGCGTGGCTGAACGAGCAGCCAACGCTAGCCGTCGCTGCGGTGAAAGTCACCGACGCCCCACGCTTTGCCTATCGCGGCATGCATCTGGACGTGGGCCGCAACTTCTCCAGCAAAACCACCGTGCTGCGTTTGCTGGAAGTGATGGCGCTGTACAAGCTCAACAAGTTCCACTTTCACGTCACCGACGATGAAGGCTGGCGCGTGGAAATCCCGACGCTGCCGGAACTGACCGAGATTGGCTCCAAGCGCGGCTTCACGCTGGATGAAACCGACAATCTGGTGCCATGTTTCGGCTCTGGCGCCGAAGTCGAAGGTTCGCACGGCACCGGCTATTACACTCGCGCTGACTTTATCGAAATTCTGCGCTTTGCCACCGAACGCCATATCGAAGTCATCCCTGAGTTCGACGTGCCTGGCCATGCCCGCGCTGCCATCAAAGCCATGAATGTGCGTTACACGCGCCTGCTGGCTGAAGGTCGCGTCAACGAAGCCGAAGAATATTTGCTGGCGGATTTTGACGATCAGTCCAAATACGAATCCGTGCAGTTGTGGAACGACAACGTCATCTGCATTGCCAAAGAATCGTGCTATCGCTTTATCGAAACCGTGGTGTCGGATATCGAAGCCATGTTTATCGAAGCGGGCGCGCCATTCAAAGCGCTGCATACCGGCGGCGACGAGATTCCGCACGGCGCTTGGGAAGGCTCGCCGATTTGCCAGGCATTCATGGCCGACAAGGGCATGAAGACCATCCAGGAACTGCAGGATTACTTCCTGAGCCGCTTCCGCGACATCCTCACGCGCCACAACCTGGCGGTTGCAGGCTGGGAAGAAATCGCGCTGATCAAAGAACACCAACCGGACGGCAGCCACAAACTGGCACCGAATCCCAAGTTCAAAGACGCCAACTTCCGCCCATACATCTGGAACAACGTCTGGGGCTGGGGCCAGGAAGATATCGCCTATCAACTGGCCAATGCCGGTTACAAGGTCGTGCTCTCCAACGTCACCGACTTGTACTTTGACCTGGCCTACGCCAAAGACCCGGCAGAGCCTGGCTATTACTGGGGCGGTTTTATCGAGACGCGCAAGCCATTCTGGTTTTGCCCGCTGGATATCTACACCACCGCTACGGTGAACCTGTTTGGCCACCCGCTGGACCGCGCCGCGCTGGATAAAATGGCGCGCCTGACCGAAACCGGCGTGCAGAACGTGCTGGGTATTCAAGGTCAGGTCTGGGGTGAAAACGCCCGCAATCCGGGTCGTGTGGAATATCTGACTTGCCCACGCATCATCGCCTTGGCGGAACGTGCCTGGGCACAAGATCCGGGCTGGACCTTTATCGCCGATGCCGACCAGCGCAACGCCAAAATGGCTACCGACTGGAACGAGTTCGCCAACCGCCTGGGTCAGCGCGAGCTGCCACGGCTGGATGGCTTCCTCGGCGGCTACGGTTATCGCATCCCGTTGCCGGGCGCGATTGTGGAAGGCGGCAAGCTGCTGGCCAACATCAGCGCGCCGGGCCTCACCGTCCGCTACACCACCGACGGCAGCGAGCCAGATGCAAGCTCGGCGGTTTACAGCGGCGCCATCGCGGCCAAGGGCACGGTCAAGCTCGCCAGCTTCAGCCACACCAACCGCAAGAGCCGTACAGTAAGCGTGGATGTATAACCGGCCTGAGGTTTGCAGCTGCAACAGAAACCCCGCGCAATGCGGGGTTTTTCTTTTCCGGTATCGCATCTTGGCGCGAGCTACACCTTCAAGCTACGATGCCCATATCGATCTCCTGCCAAGTCACTCTCATGCCTAATCTCACCCTGCAATACACCGCCAATCTGACGGACCAGTTTGTTCCCACCGAATTACTGAGCCGCCTGCATGGCGCATTTGCCGCGACCGGCCAGTTTGCCATGAATGACGTGAAGGGGCGCGTGATCCGGCTGGATCAGTTTCAGGTGGGTTTGAACGAGGCGCCGGATAAGTCCTTCGTACACGTCATCGTCGCCACCATGACGACACGCAGCGAAGCACTGAAGAAAGAATTGGGACAAGCGTTACTGGAAGAGCTCAAAAAGACTTTCCGCGACAAATTTGATGCCGAAGCTTGCCAGCTGCGGGTCGAGATCGTGCCGATTGATCCGGCGTTTTATTTTGCCGGTTGATGCTCACCAGCGTATGTGCACGCAACGTGCAAGCACAGGAGTCCGGATTTAGCTGCTCGCGAAAATCCGGGAAACGAGATCAGTGGTCCGATTCAATGCGGCCCGCGCAAGCCTTGCTGCAACTGCAACAACGCCTCAACCTCCGCCATCCGGCGGCGCGTCATCACCGCGGCTTGAGCGAACAACTTGCCATCGTCCGTGAGCAAGGCGCGCAGGCAGTGGTCATAAATCGGACCAGGCCGCTGCCAACTGGTCACTAGCCCGCCATCCTGCAATTCCACCACATCCGCATTACCGCGCCGATCCAGACTGACGATGCGGCCATCGCGTAAATGAATACGCCACCCTTTTTGCCCACCCTGCGGGCCAGCGTACTTATCCAGCCAGATATCGAGCGGTATGCCGCTGATTTGCCCCTGCAGATGAGCGGAGCCTTCGGCAGTCTGGGTATCGCCACGCTCGATTGGCTGGCCAAGGCGATCCTGAGCGGCAACCAGTCGCAACTCCAGACTGTCATCACCACCGAGCTGGCTCACGATCTCACGCAGCAGCGCCAGCACATGCGTGCCCGTATCCAGAATCACGCCATCCGGGTGGCGTAGCTGGCGAGTGTCGGGCGCGCCGGTGGCGAAGTTCAGCGCGATGGATTCACCTTGGTCATTGAACCCGCTGGGCTCTTGCAAAAAGCCTTCGATATGCGTCACGTCAGCCAGCCGCAGCTGTGGTTTGATTGACGATGAAATGTCTGCGGATATCCAGCCTGATGAGTCAGTACCGGTGGCCGGCAAAGCACTGCTGCGCGCCATCCAGTGATCCAGCGCCAGCACGCGGGGGGCGGTGTTGGTTTGCGCCAGCAATGTTTTGAGATGTGCCATTTGCGCGAGGCTGGCCACCACCGGTTTTTCAACCACAATGCGCTGAACCGGCGAAGCGAGGGCTTGCTCCAGCGCCGCCAGATGCTGGGTAGATGAAGTGGTGACGAACACCATATCCAGCGGTTTTGCCAGCAAGTCCGCCAGGCTGGCACAGCGCATCACGCCACCCGGCTGGCGCAGCTGATCAATATCAAAACCATAACACTGCAAGTCAGGCATGCCGGAGCGCTGCAGCGCTGGCAAGTACGCCGTTTCGACCACTGCCCCCAAACCAATCAAGCCGATCTGCATGTGAACTCCCGCCAATCTCAGGTGAAGATTCTTCTTTCTATCATGCCTGCGCGCAGCCCACCGCTGGCCGTCCGAAAAAATGGCCAGGCAATATTTAGAGGCATCGCCATCGCATAAAAAAACCCGCCACATGGGCGGGTTTTCATCGTGCTGAATATCTCACTTCGGGCGCAATCAACCGCCGAAGAAATCCTTCACCTTGTCCATAAACGACTTGGCACGCGGATTATGCTTGGCCGGTTCGCCTTGGCTGATCTGCTCGAATTCACGCATCAGTTCTTTCTGGCGTGGCGTCAAATTCACCGGGGTTTCCAGCATGACGTGGCACATCAAATCGCCCTGCACCGAGCTACGCACGCCCTTGATGCCCTTGCCGCGCAAACGGAATACCTGACCGGATTGCGTACCGGCCGGGATCGAAATCCGCGCCTTGCCATCCAGTGTCGGAATCTCGATCTCGCCACCCAAGGCTGCCGCAGAGATGCTGATCGGCATTTCGCAATGCAGATCGTTGCCTTCACGCTCGAATACGCTGTGTGCCTTGATGTGGATCACCACATACAAATCACCATGCGGGCCGCCGTTAACGCCCGGCTCGCCTTCGCCAGTCAAACGGATGCGGTCGCCCTCATCCACGCCGGACGGAATCTTCACCGCTAGCGTCTTGGTGGTCTGCACGCGGCCGGTGCCATGACAGTTGCGGCATGGGTCCGGAATGTACTTGCCGCTGCCGTGGCATGTCGGGCAGGTTTGCTGGATCGAGAAGAAGCCTTGCGATACGCGCACCTGGCCCTGGCCATTACACGTGTGGCAGGTCTTGGCTTCAGTACCTGGCTTGGCGCCGGAACCGCGACAGACATCGCATTCGTCGTGTGCCGGAATCTTGATCTGCCGCTCAACACCGCGAGCCGCTTCTTCCAGCGTGATTTCCATGTTGTAGCGCAGGTCAGAACCGCGATACACATTGCTGCGACCACCACGCCCGCCGCCGCCCTGGCCACCACCGAAGATATCGCCAAAGATATCCGAGAACGCATCAGCAAAACCGCCGCCGCCAAAGCCACCACCACCGCCCATACCGGCTTGCGGATCTACACCGGCGTGACCGTATTGGTCATACGCTGCGCGCTTCTGCCCGTCAGAGAGGATTTCGTACGCCTCTTTGATTTCCTTGAACTTTTCTTCGGATTCTTTGCTGTCCGGATTACGGTCCGGATGGTATTTCATCGCGAGTTTGCGATAAGCCTTTTTGATGTCATCGTCCGAAGCATCGCGATTGACACCCAATGATTCGTAAAAATCTTTTTTTGACATTGCTTTCTCTCGCTAAACAAGAAAGGCACGGACGCCGATTCAACGACGCCGTGCCCCGATGCGGTTTATCTCAGCCGCGACTTACTTGTTGTCTTTCACTTCGGTGTATTCAGCATCGACCACGTTGCCGTCGTCTTTACCGGCATCGGCTTGCGCGCCTGCACCAGCCGCGCCCGCTGCACCGGCGTCACCACCTTGTGCCGCGTACATTTGCTCGGCCAGTTTGTGGCTGGCTTGCATCAAGGTGTTGGACTTGGCATCAATGGCTTCTTTGTCGTCGCCCTTGATGACTTCTTCCAGATCCTTGATCGCAGCTTCGATTGCGGTCTTTTCTTCAGCCGAAACCTTGTCACCAAAGTCGGTCAGCGATTTCTTCACCTGGTGAATCAGGCCGTCGGCGCTGTTCTTGGCATCAACCAGTTCACGCACCTTCTTGTCTTCTTCAGCGTGGGCTTCAGCATCTTTCACCATTTGCTGGATTTCGTCTTCCGACAGACCCGAGTTCGCCTTGATGGTGATCTTGTTTTCTTTGCCGGTGGCCTTGTCCTTGGCGGACACATGCAAGATGCCGTTGGCGTCGATATCAAAAATCACTTCAATTTGTGGCGTGCCACGCGGTGCCGACGGGATACCTTCCAGGTTGAACTGGCCCAGGCTCTTGTTGGCCGACGCCATTTCGCGCTCGCCTTGCAGCACATGAATGGTCACGGCGCTCTGATTATCATCGGCAGTCGAGAACACTTGCGATGCCTTGGTCGGAATCGTGGTGTTCTTCTGGATCAGCTTGGTCATCACGCTACCCAGGGTTTCAATGCCCAGCGACAGCGGCGACACATCCAGCAGCAGCACGTCTTTACGATCGCCCGACAACACGGCGCCCTGAATCGCAGCGCCAACAGCAACGGCTTCGTCCGGGTTCACGTCACGACGTGGGTCTTTGCCGAAGAACTCTTTAACCTTGTCCAGCACCTTGGGCATACGGGTTTGGCCGCCGACCAGGATCACGTCGTCGATGTCGGTGATTTTCAGACCGGCATCTTTCAGTGCCACGCGGCAAGGCTCAATCGAACGCTCGATCAGGTCATCAACCAGGCTTTCGAACTTGGCGCGGGTGATTTTCAGCGTCAAGTGCTTCGGACCAGTTGCATCCATGGTCACGTACGGCAGGTTGATTTCAGTCTGCGCAGTGGACGAGAGTTCGATCTTGGCTTTTTCTGCCGCTTCTTTCAGGCGTTGCAGCGCCATCACGTCTTGCTTCAGATTGATGCCGGTGTCTTTCTGGAACTCACCAATGATGTAATCAATGATGCGTTGGTCGAAGTCTTCACCGCCCAGGAACGTGTCGCCGTTGGTGGCCAGCACTTCAAACTGCTTGTCGCCATCGACATCTGCAATTTCGATGATCGAGATATCGAACGTACCGCCGCCCAGGTCATATACGGCAATCTTGCGATCGCCCTTTTCGTTCTTGTCCAGTCCAAAGGCCAAAGCAGCAGCGGTCGGCTCGTTGATGATGCGCTTTACATCTAGACCGGCAATGCGGCCCGCATCTTTGGTGGCTTGGCGCTGGCTGTCGTTGAAGTAGGCCGGTACGGTAATCACGGCTTCTGTCACTTCTTCGCCCAGATAGTCTTCGGCGGTTTTCTTCATCTTGCGCAGCACGTCGGCCGAGATTTGCGGCGGTGCCATTTTGTTGCCACGTACTTCAACCCATGCGTCGCCATTGTCGGCCTTGACGATGGAATAAGGCATCAGGTCGATGTCTTTCTGAACTTCTTTCTCGCCGAACTTGCGGCCAATCAGACGCTTCACTGCGTACAGCGTATTGCGCGGGTTGGTTACGGCCTGACGTTTGGCCGGTGCGCCAACCAGGGTCTCGCCATCTTCTTGATAAGCGATGATCGAAGGCGTAGTGCGTGCGCCTTCTGCGTTTTCGATCACTTTAGGCTGACCGTTTTCGATCACAGCCACACACGAGTTCGTCGTACCCAGGTCAATACCAATGATTTTTGCCATATTCGTAATCCTTTCAATGCTTTTGTAGTGCCACCGCACCGGGCGATGGCAGCCAATATAAATAACCTTGATGCAGATGTGGGGATGTACACGGCGTTTTCAAGAGAAACACCAGGGAACCATTTTTGCTCCCGGCAATCCATGCGCCCCGCATTACCACCTGATCATTGTTTATTTCGGAGCGGACACCACGACCATGGCCGGGCGGATCACGCGGCCAGACAACTCATAGCCCTTTTGCATGACTTGCACCACGGTGTTCGCCTCAACGTCCGACGGTGCCACCGAAATGGCCTGATGCTTGTTCGGGTCGAGCTTTTCGCCCAGCGGGTTGATCTCTTGCAGATCAACCTTTTCAAACGCCGCAATCAGTTGCTTGTTGGTCAGATCAACGCCGACCTTCAAGCCTTCAAACGAGCCAGACTGATCGGCCATCGCCATTTCCAGCGAATCTTTCACCGCCAACAGTTCGCGGGCGAAACGCTCAATCGCAAACTTGCGGGTTTTTTCGTTTTCTTCGGCGGCACGACGACGGATGTTCTCGGCTTCGGCACGCACGTACAGCACGTCCTGACGGGCTTTATCCAGCTCGGCCAGCAACTCGGCCAGATTGGTGTCCAGTTGCGCGCCATCTTGTGCAGCTTCGGTGGCGGCGCCTGCTTCTACTTCCTGCAGATTTTCCGGATTCGGTTGATTTTGATTTTCACCTGACATTGCAAACCTCCATAACGATGCAGCGAGAAATGGGGATGACCCCACCCATTTCAAGGGTATTCATCCGGGCGGCCGGTTTTCCTGAGCAATTAACCTGGCCAGAATTTTCTCAAACCGGACGAAAGCCTCGCAAGAACGCCATATCGCAGCGGCCTTGTCGTGGTTTCGTCCAGTTTGCCGCCCGGAAAAAAACATTCGAAAACATTCAGATTGGTATGAGCCAGCAATCCGGGGCGGGCAGAGATTAACCAGGCTGGTGCGCGTAGACAATCCATATGCGCCATTTCGCTCGCCAGACGGTACGCCCAGCCTGATTGCGCCCCTGTTTCAGCCCGAAAATGTGGTTTTTTTATGTTGCGCCGCAACGACACGACGGGCGGGCAATATCAGCTAAAACGTAGCAGCCGACTGTTTATTCAGGACGCTTTGCATTTCAAATTCCGCCCCTGGGGCAATCCCCAATATGTAGTAATAAAAATCGGACTACATTTGATGCTGCAACGCAATATTTCTGCGTAAAGCACCTCTGCAAAATATTTCAACCTGGCTGCAAAGCCAATATTACAGCGGGAGAACGCCATGACCACTCGTGAACAACGTATTGCTCAACTGGAACAAGATTGGCGAGAAAACCCGCGCTGGAAAGGCGTTACGCGGCCCTACACGGCTGCTGATGTTGAAAGACTGCGTGGCTCACTACAAGTCGAGCACACGCTGGCCCGTACCGGCGCCAACAAATTGTGGAAACTGCTCCACGAAACACCATACGTCAACGCGCTGGGCGCGCTGACCGGCAACCAGGCCATGCAGCAAGTCAAAGCAGGCCTGAAAGCCATCTATCTCTCAGGTTGGCAAGTCGCCGCCGACGCCAATCTGGGTAGCGAAATGTATCCGGATCAGTCGCTTTACCCAGCGAACTCGGTCCCGCAAGTCGTGCGTCGCATCAACAATACCCTGCAACGCGCCGATCAGATTTCGCATTCCGAAGGCGACGATAGCCTGGATTGGTTTGCCCCGATTGTGGCCGATGCCGAAGCCGGCTTTGGCGGCGTGCTAAACGCACATGAACTGATGAAGGGCATGATCGAAGCCGGCGCTGCCGGTGTGCACTTTGAAGACCAACTGGCCTCGGTCAAGAAATGCGGCCACATGGGCGGCAAGGTGCTGGTGCCAACGCGTGAAGCCGTTGAAAAACTGGTGGCTGCACGTCTGGCTGCAGATGTCATGGGCGTGCCGACCATTCTGGTTGCTCGCACCGACGCTGAAGCTGCCGATTTGCTGACCAGCGATGTGGACCCCAACGATCAACCATTCTGCACTGGCGAACGCACTCCAGAAGGCTTTTACCGGACCAAACCCGGTCTGGAACAAGCCATCAGCCGTGGTCTGGCCTACGCGCCGTACTGCGATCTGATCTGGTGCGAAACCGGCAAGCCGGACCTGGAATACGCCCGCAAATTTGCTCAGGCTATCCACGCCAAGTTCCCGGGCAAGCTGTTGTCGTATAACTGCTCACCGTCTTTTAACTGGAAGAAAAACCTGGACGACGCCACCATCGCGACGTTCCAGCAAGAGCTGGGCAAACTGGGCTACAAGTTCCAGTTTATTACCCTGGCTGGCTTCCATTCACTGAACTACGGTATGTTCAACCTGGCCCACGGTTATGCCCGCACCGGCATGAGCGCGTTTGTAGAACTGCAACAAGCCGAATTCGCCGCCGCCGATCGTGGCTTCACCGCCGTGAAGCATCAGCGCGAAGTGGGCACTGGCTACTTTGATGCCGTGACACAAACCATCCAGCAAGGCCAGTCCTCCACCACCGCGCTCAAGGGCTCGACAGAGGAAGAACAGTTTCACTGAGGTTCGATGTGTTGATGTAGTAGTACTGCAGTTCTTGTCTTCACGCATTAACAAGCCGCCCTGTCTGGGGCGGCTTTTTTTTGGGCGGGAAACGGGGAACAGGATCGTAGCCCGGATGAACGAAGTGAGAATCCGGGAAGCCATGTTGACCAAAACAAAGCCAGTGCCCTGTTGACGCACCGCAACCCCGGATTCTCGCAACCCCTTGCAACGGTTATATGTGGCATGCGGGGACTTTGCAGGGGTACCCCCGAGGGGCACGCTTCATCCGGGCTACAAATCCTCTATCGCGATGCTTTTTAACGAGGCACACAAAGCCACAAAATTCGCCGACCGAGAGTCAGAGACCTTAGGCTCAGACCGACCGAGGGAACGGCGGAGCCGCGCAGAGAACACGTGCCAACAGACGGTTGTTCCCCCTGCGACCTGCATCCGAACCATTCTGCATCGTTGTGGGGGTGCCCCCGAGGGGTCCAGCTTTTGACCTCGGGGCCCCTTGCGGCAGCGGGGTCGCCTTTTCTTTGGTTTCTTTCTTTTGGCGACGCAAAAGAAAGAAACGTGGTCCCGGTCACCACCGGGTATCAAATGCTTTTAACACCGTGCCGCAGGCACTCACGCTTTTGACTTCAAACGCTACCGTGCACGGCGGTGCTTGTACCCACCTTACCCAACCAGCACTCGAAAACCCATGCATCTAAGCGGGCAAATTCCCATACATATCCTCAAACGGCAGCATCACATGCTCGCGATACGCGGCATGCTCCGCCAGTCGCGCATACCAGGCCTGTACATGGGGAATATCTGGTCTTTGCACATCCATCTCGAAGTAACGATACAACGTCGTTCCCGCGCCAAAGTCTGCCAACGTCAGCGTATTGCCGCCCAGATACGGGCGCTGTGCTAGTTGCCGATCCAGCAAGGTGTATAGCTCTGCGCAGCGTTGCGTCGCTTTGGCTATGCGAACCGGGTCGCGCTGAGCTTCCGGGGTGCGGTAGAAGCCAAAGAAGAGATCGATGAATGCCGGTTGCAAGGAGGTCTGCGCCCAATCCAGCCAGCCATCGGCCACTGCGCGTTGTGCCGGATCAGCTGACCAGAGCGAGCCCTCGCCCGCCACCGCGCCGAGGTAGCGCAAAATGGCGTGGGACTCCCACACGTTCACGCCATCATGTTCAATCAGCGGAATGCGGCCATGCGGATTACGCGCCAGAAATTCCGGCGTATCCAGCCCGCCAAAAGCGCCGCCCGCGTTGATGTGTTCGTGCGCCAGACCCAGTTCGCCGATAGCCCACATTACTTTCTGCACGTTCAGCGAATTGCGTCTACCCCAGACTTTAAGCATGCTTTTCTCCATTCATGAGCGGTGGCGCCAAGACTAACGGCGACGTGAATCAACAGGATAGACCGATGCCAGACAAAGAAAAACCGCCATCGCTGGCGGTTTTTCATTTTGATCGCGACGTAGAACATACCGATATGCAGCTAGTTGGTCAGCATGCGACATGAGTACACGCGAGTGGTTGGGTCAGATGTATCAGCTGTAGCGATACCGACCACAACGCGCCCCCTTGCCAGCCCGGATCAAGCTGGCGCTTGACCAGATCGCGCTTCTGTCAGCAGATCTGGCGCACTACCCCTGACCGCAGTCAGGTCACATCAAGTACTTGGGCAAAGCGCACCTGTAACAAGAACCAGCACCACGCACTGGAGATCAAGACACAAGCACAGAAAGCCAGCGCGATCGACAGCGAAGGTTGCAAACCCAGCAGATCATCAAAAACCCGGCGGCTGCAAATGGCCAGCCCGAGGTAAAAATTGAAGACCATACCGACAAACCAGGGCCGGAATAAAACGTTCCAGTCCCAGTCAGTCAACCGCACTGCATCACGCAGGAACCACAAGGCACATACTGCTGCCAGCAATCCAAAACCCAGCACATCTGCAGATGTTGCAGCGTGCCCACGGCTCATTCCCAAGTTCATTAATTCCAGCTTCATCAACACTGAAACGACACAAGACAACAGCAACCCCGGTACAGCCACGGCGGAAAGCACCGCCATATACATCGCGCTCGCATATAACGGCGAAGCGACCTTACTCATGATATTCACCCCAAGAACACATACTCCCAGGCCATCTGTAACCCGATGGTTTGATCGTGAGAAATATTATATTCCGGTGTCATGTAATGAATATGACCGCTTCGCTGTCTGACAACCTTGGCACAACGTAAGCCGACTTACGGTGTATTTATGCGCTTTTCGCGGCGATCTGCGCCCGTTTACGCACTATGCGGGTGCGTTAATCCCAGTAATCGCGCTGGGCATAGATCTGTTTGAGATGGTCGATAAAGTGGCGCACGCGTTGCGGCAGGAATTTACGCTGCGGCATCACCGCATAAACCGGGTAGTCAGGCGAAGAAAACGCGTCCAGCACCGTCACCAGGCGCCCGTCGGTGAGGTCATCTTTCACTTCCCATAGCGAACGCCATGCCAGGCCATAACCTTTAAGCGCCCACTCATGCAGCACTGCGCCATCGTTGCACTCTAGTACCCCACTGACCTTGTGATTCACCAGTTGGTCATCGACCCGGAAGGTCCAGCCGCGCGACTGGCTGGCCCCCAGCGAAAGACATTCAAACCGCGCCAGATCGCCCAGCGATTTGGGAATGCCGTGTTGCGCCAGATAAGCCGGGGCAGCCACCACCACGCGGCGGTTCTCGGCCAGCCGCACCGCCACCAGACTGGAGTCGGCCAGTTCACTGATGCGAATGGCGCAATCCACGCGTTCACCCGCCAGATCAACCAGCCGGTCGGACAAATCCAGCGTGACACGTAAATCCGGGTGAGCGCGCTGGAACGTTGCCAGATGTGGCGCTACATGGCGGCGACCAAATCCCGCCGGGGCCGTCACCCGCAAATGCCCCCGCACCCGGCTGCTACCAGAAGCTACCGCCGCTTCGGCCTCTTCCAGTTCAGCCAGGATGCGTTGGCCATCTTCAAAAAAGGCGATACCTTCTTGCGTCAGCGTAATGCGGCGCGTGGTGCGTACCAGCAGCCTGGCGCCAAGGCGCTCCTCCAGCGCATCCAGCCGTCGGCCGATCACGGCAGGAACTACGCCCTCAGCCCGCGCAGCGGCGCTGAGCGAGCCCTGGTTAACGACCTCGATGAACGTCTGGAGTTGTTTAAGAGAGCTCATATCTGTTTACCGCTGCGGGATAAGTAATGGGTCGGGAAGTCCAGGACAGTCACGCCACCGCGCACGAGCGCAATTGCGTCCGCTTGGCCCAGGCAATTATGTACCAAAAAGTAAAAGATCATGTGCGCTGACAGGTCTTTTTATCTCATGATTTGCTAACTACACTGGCTGTAGTCACAAATCAGCCCACTACCTTTCAACTTGAGGATGCTTTCATGAGCCAGTTGCCCCAAGGCGTTGCCATTCACGCCACCGTTACGCCTGAATTTGCCGAAATTCTGACGCCCGAAGCGCTGGCTCTGGTAGCCAAATTGCACCGTACTTTTGAAGGCCGCCGCCAGGAGTTGCTGGGCAAGCGGGTGATTCGCCAACAAGAACTGGATGCCGGAAAGCGTCCGGATTTTCTGGCCGAGACCAAACACATACGCGAAGGCAACTGGACCATTGCGCCGCTACCGGCCGATTTGGCCTGCCGCCGCGTCGAGATTACCGGCCCGGTTGAAAAGAAGATGATCATCAACGCGCTGAACTCTGGCGCGGACAGTTACATGACGGACTTTGAGGATTCCAATACGCCCAACTGGGACAACCAGATTCAAGGCCAGATCAACCTCAAGCAAGCCATTCGCCGCACGCTGGGTTTTCGCAATGAAGCGGGCAAGGAATACAAACTCAACGATAAAGTCGCCACGCTCATCGTGCGCCCGCGCGGCTGGCATCTGGATGAAAAACACGTCACTGTGGATGGCCAGCGGGTTTCCGGCGGGATTTTTGATCTGGCACTGTTCTTGTTCCACAACGCCAAAGAACTGATCGCCCGTGGCAGCGGACCGTATTTTTATCTGCCCAAGATGGAATCACACCTGGAAGCGCGGTTGTGGAACGAGATTTTCGTTCTGGCGCAACAAGAAGTCGGCATCCCGCAAGGCACGATCAAAGCCACTGTACTGGTCGAAACCATTCTCGCCGCTTTCGAGATGGACGAAATCCTGTACGAATTGCGCGAACATTCGTCGGGCCTGAACGCGGGCCGCTGGGATTACATCTTCAGCTGCATCAAGAAGTTCAAGACCGACAAGGACTTCTGCCTGGCCAACCGCGCCCAGATCACCATGACCGTGCCATTCATGCGCGCCTACGCGCTTAATCTGGTCAAGACCTGCCACCGCCGTAACGCCCCGGCCATTGGCGGCATGAGCGCGCTGATCCCGATCAAGAACGACCCGGTCGCCAACGAAAAAGCGCTGGCCGCCGTACGCGCCGACAAAACCCGCGATGCGGGCGATGGCTTTGACGGCGGCTGGGTAGCCCACCCGGGCTTGGTCGGAATTGCTATGGAAGAATGGGTAAAAGTGCTGGGTGAGCGCGCCAACCAGATCGACAAACAACGCCCGGATGTCAACACCACGGCCGCCGACCTGCTCAACTTCCAGCCCGAAGCACCGATCACCGAAGCCGGTTTGCGTGCCAATATCGACGTGGGCATCCAGTATCTGGGCTCATGGCTGGCGGGCAACGGCTGCGTGCCGATCCACAACCTGATGGAAGACGCCGCCACCGCCGAAATCAGCCGCAGCCAGGTGTGGCAGTGGATTCGCTCTGACAAGGGCCTGCTGGACGATGGCCGCAAAGTCACCGCCAGCATGGTGCGCGAGATGATCCCGCAGATTCTGCAAGCGATCCGCACGGAACATGGCGACGACACCTTCCAGCGCATCCCGTATACCCGCGCAGCGGCGATTTTCGAAGACATGAGTACCAACGCGGGCTTTGCAGAGTTTTTGACTTTGCCGCTGTATGAAGAAATTTGATTGAAGTTGTAGCTAATGAAAACGGCACCAGTTGGTGCCGTTTTTTATGACCATTGGAAGCGTGATTCATTGCGATGAAACCGTAGCCGGGATTCGCACAGCAATCCGGGGAGTGACATTGGCAATCGCCAATGCTGGCGCCAAGTTGATATGTTGCGGCCCCGGATTCCCGCCGCCCCCTGCAACTGGCATATGTGGAATCCAGGTCCTTTGTAGTGGCCCCCGAGGGGCAGGCTTTATCCGGGCTACGAATCTGGATCCCGCCAGGTCGGGAATGACGATGTTGTGGGTATGCCAAAGATTGTTGCTGTTGCTGTCAGGTTGCAAATGGTGGATTGTCGCTTCGCTCCGAATCCACCCTACGGGGGAATGCTTTTGCTTTTACCTGGTAGACAATACGGCTGATCACGCTGACCGAGAGCCGGAGACCTCAGGCTCCGGCCGACCGAGGGAACGCCGGAGGCGCGCGAAGACTCTTGGCACTCAGACGGTTCGTTTCGGCCTTTGACCTTGGGCCCCGTCGGACGCTCGCGTCCCGGGTCGCCTTTCTTTTGGTTTCTTTTCTTTGGCGACGCAAAGAAAACAAACGTGCTCCCCGGCACCCCGGGGTATCAAGCGCCTTTCACACCCGTGCCGAAGGCACTCAAGCTTTGGCTTTTATGCTGGCATTGAAACCAGGCAACGGCTGGCTACACCCGCCCCACCCCAAAGAAAACCGAAGTTGCACTATTTCCACTACAACCCACAGCCCATGCTGCATCGCACAAAATTTGCCAAAAACAAGTATCATGCCTGTGTCATTGAACGAACCAGGAGACACCGATGCTCGTCCTCGACACCCCTTCTTCGTTACGGCTGGTTGATCACCCACTACGCCACGATCTGGCCGATGAAGCGCATGCCCGGCCCTTTGATCCGGTGAGCGCGCCCAGCCAGATCAGCTATATCGCCTTTCTGAATCGCAATTTCACCCACGAACAAGAGCACTGGTTACTGAGCCAGCTCTGCACACAATTTGATGCCACGCCGCCTGATTCGGCGCAGATTCATTACTCGGTGGATGTGGGTGCCATGCGTATCAAGTGGGCGCGGCATTCTGAGTTTTCTTCGTACACCTTCACTCGTCATGGCTGGGTGCCCGACCCCTTTGCCCAGCCGGCGCTGAGCACTGTGCCTTCGGACTGGCTGCAACAATTGCCTGGTCAAGTGCTGGTGGCCGCGCACGCCGGCATGATGAGCGAGCGCGACTTGCCGCACGGCATGGAAACCATTGCCAACCAGTTCTTTGCCGGAAACGATCTGATCGGCTCGGAAATTGGTGGCGGTGTGGGCAAGGTACTGACGGATTTTCATATCCACCCGGACGGTTTCTCGCGTTATTTACTGGTTGATCGCAGTATGGGGCAGAGGCAAGCTGGCCGTATGCTGCAACGGCTGTTCGAGATCGACACCTATCGCATGATGGCGTTTCTGGCGCTGCCGCTGGCCAAGAGTATTTCGCCGGAACTGACCCATGCTGATCGCGAACTGTCTGAGCTGACCAACGCCATGACCGAGGCCCGAATGGCCGATGAGCCGCTGGTGCTGGACCGTCTGACGCAACTGGCGGCGCGTATTGAGCGTGCCCTGTCGATGACTGATTTTCGCTTTTCGGCTTCGCATGCGTATTACGACATCGTGCGGCGGCGGATCGAGGAATTGCGTGAGGTGCGCATTCAGGGCATCCAGCCGTTTCATGAATTTATGGAACGGCGCTTGCGACCGGCCATGGACACGTGCGAATCCGTCGCCGGGCGTCAGCGAGTGCTGGCCGAGCGAGTGAATCGCGCCTCGGCGCTGCTGCGTACCCGCGTCGATATTTCGCGGGAACGGCAAAACCAGGAACTGTTGAGCTCGATGGATCGGCGCGCACATTTGCAATTGCGCCTGCAAGAAACGGTGGAAGGCCTGTCGATTGCCGCGATCACCTATTACGGCGTTGCCTTGATTGGCTACGTGGCTAAGGGGCTGAAGGCAGCCGGCTTGTCGCTGAATCCCGAGATGGTCATGGCCGGGTCCATTCCTTTGGTCGCGCTGGGTATCTATCTGACGGGGCGCAAACTGCGGCGCAGGCTGGCAGCAGAAATCCATCGCTAAGCGCTATGCCGACGGGCGGCAGCAAACATCTGCGCTATTTCGCCGCTATCTATGCGAGGATCATGGCCCGTCCATGATTCTCGTAATGTGGCTTTGCTGCAACGGAGCTAGCTGTCGTCCATGATGGCAACTAGAATCGATCAAGAGCCCACGCAAAACCGCCATCCATGAAGCTTTATACCTCTCTGACTAGTCCGTTCGGCCGCAAGGTACGCATTGTGTGCCTGGAGAAGCGCATTGACCTGCAATTGATCGAGGTCGCAACCGGGGTGGCTGACAGCCCGGTGAATGACCTCAATCCGCTGGGCAAAGTGCCAACGCTGATCCTGGACGACCATCGGGCCCTGTATGACTCCAGCGTCATTGTCGACTACCTGGATCACGTCTCGCCGGTTGGCAAACTGATTCCGGCCGACCAGCGCCAGGCGATCGGGGTGAAGCGTTGGGAAGCATTGGCCGATGGCATGCTGGATGCGGCCATCGTTATCGTCAAAGAACATCGGCGGCCAGCCAAACAGCAATCGGCAGCGGTAATCAGCCATGAACAGGCGCGCATTGATCGCGGCCTGGCGCAGTTGTCGACTGACCTGGGCGAGCGCAAATGGTGCACGGGCGAGACCTTCACCGTGGCCGATGTGGCGGTCGGTTGCCTGCTGACCTATCTGAACATGCGCTTTCCCGCGCTGGAATGGCAAACAGCCTGGCCCAACTTGCTGAAATTGCAGTTGAAACTGGCTGAGCGTCCTTCGTTTATCGAAACCGCCCCACCGCCCCCGGCCGCTTGATTGGTGTTTTTGCCGCTCCGGCCTGTGAACGATCTCACCAGCGCTGTGTGTCCGCGTGTAACGAAGCGTCAGAGTGTGAATTTGTCGTAAGCCAATTGAAGCTTTATGCGTTTTAATCTCCATGTCATACGGAAGTATCACGAGGAGAAAACCATGAAGAATCATATCAAAACACAAATTGCCGTCTTGCTTGCTTTGGTCACCGGTTGCGCAATGGCCGAGGCTTATCCAGATTACGCACGTGTGGTGAATTCCACTGCCATCGTGCAACGTGTAAACACCCCGCATCAAGAATGCTGGACTGAAAACCAGCAGGTACAAACCCAGAATCAGTCGGGTGGCGTACTGGGCACCATTATCGGTGGTGTGGCCGGTGGTGTGCTTGGTCACCAGGTGGGTGGCGGGCGAGGGAAAGATGCCGCCACGGTTGCCGGTACTATCGGCGGTGCGCTGATCGGTAATTCGGTCGGCAGCGGCCAGCCGCAAGTGCAAAACCAGCAAGTGCAGCGTTGCCGCCAGGTTGATGGCTGGCAAGATCAGGTTACTGGCTATCGCGTGACTTATGACTACAAGGGCCGCCAGTTCACTGCCAACATGCCGCAACAGCCGGGTGACCGTATTCCGGTTGAGGTTAATGTCACTCCGCGATAACGAGCGCGGTGGATATTTGGTAAGCTGTCAGTCCGCTTGAAAGTAAAAGTACAGGGCCGCGAATGCGGCCTTTTGCTTTTCCCCTCTTCCGACGCTCAAGTCATTTCACAAGGACGCAGCGCATGGCAACAACTCTCTGGCTCATTCGTCACGGCGAAACCTCCTGGAACGCCGCTGGCCGCATGCAAGGCCACACCGATATTCCGCTGAACGAAACCGGGCTGGAACAAGCCGCCCTGCTGGGCCAGCGCTTGATTGCCGAAAACGAGCGTCAGCCGTTTACCGCGTTTTGGGTCAGCGATCTGGGTCGCGCGCAGCAAACTGCGCAACCCGCCAGCGGCGCACTTGGCCAGCCCATGCATCTGGACCCGGAACTACGTGAGCGCAACTATGGCGTTCTGGAAGGGCTGACGCGCGCCGAGATCGCGGTGGAACATCCTGATGCTTCGGCCGCCATCAAGGCACGGGATGTGGATTTCCAGATTCCGGAGGGTGAAAGCATCAACCAGTTTGCCCACCGCGTGGATACAGTGCTGCGGCGCATTGCCGGCCAGTACCCGGATGGCAATTTGGTGGTGGTGGCCCACGGTGGCGTGCTGGATATTGCTTATCGCCTGGCGATGGGCCAGAGCTATGAAGTGCCGCGTGATCACTTGCTGTTGAATGCCAGCATCAACCGCATTGCGTTTGATGGCGAGAAATTCAGCATGATCGATTGGGGCGACGTATCGCACCTGGACCCGGGCATTCTGGAATAACCCTGCCCGCGGCAGCCAGCAAAAACAAAACCCCGCCAAAGCGGGGTTTTGTTTTAAATCCGGGGCTGATGAATCAGACGCCCAGATCCTTGAAGATTTCATCACGCACGGCCGTTACATCGCCCACGCCATTGACCTTTACATACTTGGGCGCGGTGGCATCACCGGTTGCGGCCAGCTTGCCGTAATAGCCAACCAGCACTTCGGTCTGTTCGTGATACACGGCCAGACGCTTTTGCACGGTTTCTTCTTTGTCGTCTTCGCGCTGGATCAGCTCTTCACCGGTTTCGTCGTCTTTGCCAGCCACTTTAGGCGGGTTGAACTTGACGTGATAGGTGCGGCCCGACGCCATATGTACGCGGCGGCCAGCCATACGCTCAATGATGGCGCTATCGGGTACGTCGATTTCAACCACGTAGTCGATGACGACGCCAGCATCTTTCATGGCTTCAGCTTGCGGAATGGTGCGCGGAAAACCGTCAAACAGAAAGCCGTTTACACAGTCCGGCTGCGCAATGCGTTCTTTCACCAGACCGATGATGATGTCATCACGCACCAGGCCGCCCGCATCCATGATGGACTTGGCTTCCAGGCCCAGCGGAGTGCCCGCCTTGACGGCAGCGCGCAGCATGTCGCCGGTAGAAATTTGCGGGATGTTGAATTTTTCTTTGATATAGGTGGCCTGGGTGCCCTTACCGGCCCCTGGTGCGCCAAGCAGAATCAACCTCATTGTGTGCAGTCCCTGTGGTTTCGTTTATTGGATTAATGACTATTGGATAAATAACAAGTAAAGCGAAATCGGGTCAGGCGTTCGCGGCAAAAAACTCGCGCACGCGTGCTAAATCTTCGGGGGTGTCTACGCCGGGCGCCGGTGCGTGTTCGGCCACATGCACACCAATAGCGTAACCATGCCATAGCACCCGCAATTGTTCCAGCGCCTCCCAGCCCTCTAGCGGCGCAGCTTGCAACCTGCTGTATGTACGCAGGAAACCGGCACGATAACCATAAATGCCAATGTGGCGCAGCCCGTCAAAACCATCTGGTAAGGTTGTTTTGTCGGCAGCAAAGGCGTCGCGTGCCCAGGCAATCGGCGCGCGGCTGAAGTACAGCGCTCGCGAGCGCCCATCCAGCACCACTTTCACCACATTCGGATTAAAGAAGTCTGCCGCATCGTGGATACGGTGGGCGGCGGTGGCCATGGGTAAATCCGGATCAGCCTGCAACAATGCGGCCACGTGATCCAGCAACGCCGGGTCAATCAACGGCTCGTCACCTTGCACATTGATCACGATATCGCTGTCGGCCAGTTGCAGCAGATCAGCTGCTTCGGCCAGACGATCCGTGCCGGAAGGGTGATCTTCCCGCGTCAGCACTGCTTCAAAGCCGGCCGCTTCCACCGCGTCGCGAATACGCAGATCATCCGTGGCGACCACTGCGCGAATTGCCGCAGACAAACCCACGCGTTCAGCCACGCGCACAATCATTGGTTTGCCGCCGATATCCGCCAGGGGTTTATCCGGCAAGCGGGTGGATTTCATCCGGGCCGGGATCAGCGCTACGTAGCTCACGCCTTTACTTCCTCGTCGGCTGGCAATTCGCGTGCTTCGGTTTCCAGCATGGTGGGAATGCCGTCGCGAATCGGAAAGCCCAGCCGATCAGCCTTGCAGATCAGTTCCTGGCGGGTTTTGTCGAAAACCAGCGGCCCTTTGCAGAGCGGGCAGACCAGAATTTCAAGCAGTTTGGCGTCCATTGCTAACCTCATTGATCCGTGCCGCCAGCCACGTCATCAACCCGTCATCCAGTTGTGCGCGTACCGGCAAAACCCGGATTCTATCATCCGAAGCGACAATCCCGGACAACGTTGCCAGCTTCACTGCATCTTTTTCGGTGGTGATGATGATGCCATCGGCGGGCAGATCAGCTGCGGTATAGGCCTGATGGTCGGCAAATGCGTGGTTTTGCGTGCTCAGGCCCAGTTGCGCGAGTGTGGCAAAAAAACGCGCTGGATTACCGATACCCGCCACAGCATGCAGCGTCTGATTGGCCAGCGCCGCCACCGGCGTGGTTTGGGTCGGTTGGCCCAAGCTGTAGATCGCACCAGGTAGTAATTGCATACCGAAGGTGCGCTCGTGCCATGAGCGAGGCGTTCCACCATTCACGATCACGGCATCGACCGCAGCCAGCCGCGAGACTGCTTCCCGCAACGGGCCCGCTGGCAACATCAAGCCATTGCCCAAGCCACGCTCGCCATCAATGACACACAACTCAATGTCGCGCTGCAGCCGGTAATGCTGCAAACCGTCGTCACACAGGATCACGTTCACGCCGGGGTGAGCAGCCAGCAAAGCCTGGCCAGCCGCGATACGATCGCGCCCCACCACCACTGGCACACCGGTGGCTTGAGCCATCAGCACCGGCTCATCGCCGACCAGGGCAGGATCAGCGCTGGCCGTGACTTCAGTTGCCACTTCCGCCGAGCCACCGTAGCCGCGACTGATAATGCCGGGCGTGAAGCCCGCCATTGCCAGTTGTTGTGCCAGATAGATGGTCAGCGGGGTTTTGCCGCTACCACCGGCCGTGATATTGCCCACCACAATGGTCGGCACCGGCAGATGCTCGCTACGCTTGAAGCCGCGACGATACAGCCAAACCCGCAAACCCGTAATGGCGCCATACAGCCACGCCAGCGGCAGAAAAAGCAAAACCCGGCCACCAGGACCGGGTTTGTACCACGCTTGCACTAGCCACTGGGCAAAGCCGGTGGAGCGCGTATTTGCTTGCGACATTACTTGCTCTGGTTCTGCGTCGCGAAGGTCAGCTTGCCATAACCGGCAATGCGCGCCGCTTCCATCACGTTCACCACGCTTTGGTGAGTGGACTGCGCGTCAGCGTCGATCACGATCATCGGATCTGTCGAGCCGCCTGCCGCCTTGCGCAGTTGCAGCGCAAAGTCATCTGGCGAACTGAAGCTGACCAGCTGGTTATTGATGCTGTACTGACCGTTGGCCGAAACCGCCACATTGACTGCTTGCGGCTGGTTATCCGGCGTTTTGTCGGCACTGGCCGTCGGCAAGTTGATCTTGAGTTCAGCAAACTTGGAGTACGTGGTGGTCGCCATCACAAAGATGAGAATCACCAACAGCACGTCGATCAGCGGGACGAAGTTGATTTCCGGTTCTTCCCGCTTGCGGCCGCGTCGAAAATTCATGTCGGAATCCGCCGTTTACTTGTTGGTGCTGTTCAGTTGGCGCTCGCCGTGGACCACTTCCACCAGCTTCACCGCCTGTTGTTCCATCTCGACCAGGTAACCATCTACCTTGGTGCGGAACACGCGGTAGAACAGCAGGCTAGGCACCGCCACGATGATACCGAAGGCGGTGTTGTACAGCGCCACCGAAATACCGTGTGCCAGCGCAGCCGGGTTCGCGCCGGTAGCGGGTGATTGCGCACCGAAAATTTCGATCATGCCGACTACGGTGCCGAACAGGCCCAGTAGTGGCGTGATGGCGGCGATGGTACCGAGCGCCGACAGATAGCGCTCCAGATCATGCGACACCACACCGCCCACTTCTTCGATCGACTCTTTCATGATCTCGCGTGAGCTTTTTACATTCTTCAGGCCAGCGGCCAGTACTTTACCCAGCGGCGAAGAGACGGCCAGCTTGGACACCATTTCGGCGCTCACGCCGTTACTGCGGTATTCCTGCACCACTCGGGCCAGCAGGCCCTCTGGTAAAACCAGGCCTTTGCGCAACGTCAGCAGCCGTTCAATGATGATGGTCAGCGCAGCGACCGAGGCCGCAATAATCAACCAGATCGGCCAGCCAGCGGCTTGAATAATCTCCAGCATAGAAATTCCTGTGGTGCGTTTTATGGGTCTGCGACAGCGCGTTGGTATGCTAGCGGGATAGGCATGCCTTCACGAATCGCGTAACTTTAGCCGGATTGCCTCTTGTCGTGAAGGGCCAGCCTGCCGCGCGGGCAATTGCGAAACACCGACGGAGGATACCGCTTGTACGCCAGTTCGGGCGCGCGAATTTTGTAACGCGCAATATCAAGCGGGTCAATTATCCGGCTGGCACATTACTGCTACGCGTTTTGACATGCATTTGGAGCCCGTACTACCTGACTCCAAATGAAGGAAAGTGGGTAACTGCCCGTCCTGCCTTGGTTTTTTCCATTTACCCACACAAGCTGTGGATAACTTTGTGAACAACCTGATTGAACAGGCCCTAAATGCCTGTTGGCAAAGGGGTCCAGACAAGTTGCCCGGAAATTGTGCATTTTGCCATGTTCGTTATAAATCAATAAGTTACAGCAACTACATCAACTACAACCCGCGAAAACGTCGCTATGCCTTGAGCAGCGTGGCTTTTGTGGATTATTTCGGGTTTTTCGAAGCATGTTCTCCAACTTGTCAAGTCTTTCAAACGCCGTTTTGACCGTGTCCGATTTAAACCGGACCGTGCGCGAATTACTGGAAGGCAGTCTGCCGGTTTTGTGGGTGAGCGGCGAAATTTCCAACTTCAAGCGCTACGACTCGGGGCATTGCTACTTCAGCCTGAAAGATAAAACCGCCCAGGTCCGCTGCGTAATGTTTCGCAACCGCGCTGGCTTGCTGGATTTTCAGCCGCGCGAAGGCATGCATGTAGAAATCCGCGCCGTGGTCACGCTGTACGAAGCACGCGGAGATTATCAACTGACCGTTGAAGCGATGCGCCCGGCCGGTCTGGGCGCGTTGTTTGAGGCCTTCGAAAAACTCAAGGCCAAACTCGCGGCTGAAGGCTTGTTTGCCGCCGAGCGCAAACAAAGCATCCCGACCTTTCCCAAAGCGGTCGGCATCGTTACCTCGCCCAAAGCCGCCGCATTACGCGACGTGCTGACCACGCTGGGCCGCCGCATGCCGGGCCTGCCCGTCATCCTCTACCCTTGCGCAGTGCAAGGCGCTACCGCAGCGGCAGAGATTGCCAACGCCATCCGCAAAGCCACCGAGCGCAATGAAGTCGACACGCTGATTGTGTGCCGTGGCGGCGGCAGCCTGGAGGACTTGTGGTCTTTCAATGAAGAGGTCGTGGCCCGCGCCATTGCCGAATGCCCTATTCCGTTGATTAGCGGTGTTGGGCACGAAACCGACTTCACCATCGCCGATTTTGTCGCTGACATCCGCGCCGCTACGCCCACCGCTGCCGCTGAACTGGCCAGCCCGAACCGGGCGGAATGGCTCGGGCGGCTGAACGAGCAGCGCCGCCATCTGCAACGCGCCTTTGAACGGCAGTTGCAACAACGCATGCAAAAGCTGGATGCCCTCGGCCGTCGTTTGCGCCATCCGGGTGAATTACTGGAACGCCAGCGCGAACGCTTGCAAGCCTTGACCTTGCGTCTGCAAGCGGCGCCAGCCCGACAGCTGGAACGCAAACACAATAGCCTTGCGCAAATGCGCTTACGGTTGATTCATGCTGGCCCGGATACCGCGCCAGCCCGCGCTCGGCTGGAACGCGCCGGTCAGCGACTGGAAGCCGCCCGCGTGCGCAGTCTGGAACAACGTGCGGCAAGGTTGGGCAATCTGGCGGCGCGCTTGCAGGCATTGAACCCGACCGCAGTTTTGTCGCGCGGCTATGCGCTGGTCGAAACCGCCAACGGCAAGGTGGTACAGCGTGCTGACCAGTTGCATGCAGGTGATCGCATCAAGGTGCGGTTTGCGGATGATGCGGTCGATGCGGCGGTGACTGGCAAGCCAGTGGAGCAACAGGAATTATTTTGAGTTTCGCGATTTGGCGGCCTCATTCCGCGAGCTAGGTAAATCGCCCAACTGTGCCCTTGTCTCCACTCACAAGCTGAACCTTGGCGCAGCGGGCATCCGATGCCATGCTGCACCATCGCCCATTTCCCAGCCTGCCTGCCATGCACGCCTCAAGACTCTGGACCGCTGAAGCCATCCGCATTATCGAGGCCGACTTTAATCGCTCGGCCGATACGCATCTCATTCCGCTCAAGCTGGCTGGCTTTCCGGATATCGATTTCTATCTGAAAGATGAATCCAGCCATCCGACCGGCAGCCTCAAGCATCGGCTGGCACGCTCGTTATTTTTGTATGCGCTGGCCAATGGCTGGCTGCATAAAAGTAGCACGGTGATCGAGGCTTCTAGTGGCTCGACCGCAGTCTCTGAGGCCTACTTTGCCAACCTGCTCGGCTTGCCGTTTATTGCAGTAATGCCCGCCACCACCAGCCCGGAAAAAATTGCGGCGATCCAGTTTCACGGCGGACGCTGCCATCTGGTGGCCGATGCCACGCAAATAACGATTGAGTCGCAACGGCTGGCCGCAGAAACCGGTGGCCATTTCATGGACCAATTCACCTTTGCAGAGCGTGCCACTGACTGGCGCGCCAACAACAATATCGCCGAGTCTATTTTTGGTCAGATGAAACTGGAGCGCTACCCAGAGCCCACCTGGATCGTCGCCAGTTGTGGCACCGGTGGCACCTCGGCCACGCTGGGGCGTTATGTGCGTTATCGCCGCCACAAGACACGCATTGCCTGCGCTGATCCGGATAATTCGGTGTTCTTCGAGGCGTTTGTCTCTGGCCAACGCCACCATACGCTGGGTTGTGGTTCAAAGATCGAGGGCATTGGCCGCCCGCGCGTGGAGCCATCGTTTATGCCCGGCGTGATCGACACCATGTTTCAGGTGCCAGATATGTTGTCGATTGCTGCTACCCGCTGGCTGGCCAATCAACTCGGGCGCAAAGTGGGCGGCTCTACCGGTTGCCAGTTTGTCGCCGTTTTACAACTGGCCTGCGAGATGCGGGAACGCGGCGAGTGCGGCTCCATCATCACGCTGATTTGCGATAGCGGTGACCGTTACATCCACTCGTATTACAACGACGCGTGGCTGGCGGCCAATGGCTTTGATCTGAGCGAAGGCCATCAGCAAATTACCGCCTGCGCGCAAACCGCCGCGCCGATGACGACGCAGATTGCACGCCACGATCATTGAAGCAATCCGCCAGGTCGACCCATTTATCGCGCCGCACCTGCATTAACTGCAACAGCATGACCACAACCGGTAAAATGGCGCCCGACCTACCTTCTGCCACTTCCCCGGATTTTCATGCTGGATCACCTGAACGAACCGCAGCGCGCCGCTGTTAAATATCTGGACGGCCCTTGCCTGGTGCTGGCTGGCGCGGGCTCGGGCAAGACGCGGGTGATTACGCAAAAGATTGCCTACCTGATCCAGGTGGCGCAAATGGACGCCCGCAATATCGCGGCGATTACCTTTACCAACAAAGCCGCGCGCGAAATGAACGAGCGGGTAGCCACCTTGCTACCCGCCGACCGTTTGCGCGGGCTGACGGTCAGCACGTTTCACTCGCTGGGCATGCGCATCTTGCGTGAAGAAGCGAAACATCTGGGCTACAAGCCACAATTTTCGATTCTGGATAGCGGCGATCAGTGGAAGATCATCTCCGATATCCTCACCACCACCGACAAGCAACTGATCCGCACCACCATCTCCCGCATCTCCATGCTGAAAACAGACCGGGTGTCGCCAGATCGTGCCTTGCTGAACGCAGATTCCGAGGGCGAACTGCATCTGGCCAAGCTCTACCGAGCTTATCAGGACACGCTGCAGGCTTATCAGGCGGTGGATTTTGACGATCTGATCCGGCTGCCGGTTGACCTGTTCACCCAGGAAGAAGCGGTGCGCTTGAAGTGGCAACAACGGCTGCGCTACCTGCTGATCGACGAGTATCAAGACACCAACAACACCCAGTACGACCTGCTCAAGTTTCTCACCGGCAGCAACGGCAAGTTCACCGCCGTGGGCGATGATGACCAGTCCATTTACGCCTGGCGCGGCGCCAATGTAGAAAACCTGGCGCTGCTCAAGACTGACTTCCCGTCATTGCAGGTAATCAAGCTGGAGCAAAACTACCGCTCGGTGGCGCGCATTCTGAAATGCGCTAACGCGGTGATCTCCAACAACCCCAAGTTGTTTGAAAAGACCCTGTGGTCTGACTTGGGCATTGGCGATCCAATCCAGGTGATCGAGGCCAAGAGCGAGGAAGCTGAAGCCGAAATGGTGGCGATGAACATGCTCAACCACAAGTTTCTGCACAACACCAAGTTCTCTGATTACGCGGTGCTGTATCGCGGCAATCACCAATCCCGCATTATCGAAACGCAGTTGCGCGAACATCGCATTCCCTACGTGATGGCCGGCGGGCAATCATTTTTTGATCGGGCCGAAATCAAGGACGTTCTGGGCTATCTGCGCCTCATTGCCAATGAAGATGATGATCCGGCGTTTATCCGCGCAGTGACCACGCCCAAGCGCGGCGTGGGTAACGTGACGCTGGAAAAACTGGGCGCTTATGCCTCAAATCGCCAGATCTCGCTATTTGCGGCGGCTTACGAAGAAGGCTTTATTCATCAGGTGCAGCCGCAGCAGTACGAGCCTTTGCACAATTTCTGCGAATTCATCAATCGCATGCAACCGCGCGCCCAGCGTGAGGCAGCGGGCCCCTTGCTGGAAGAAATGCTCGGGGCGATTGACTACGAAACCTGGCTATACGACAGCGATGATCCCAAGCCGGCCGAAGCCAAGTGGAAAAATGTGCAGGAGTTCTGCGGCTGGGTGAAGAAACACAGCGAAGACAAAGGCAAAAATCTGATTGAGGTGATGCAAACCATCGCGCTGATCACCATGCTGGAAGGCCGCGATGAAGAAGAAGTCGACGCCGTGCGCATGTCCACCCTGCATGCCTCCAAAGGCCTGGAATATCCGCACGTGTTTCTGATTGGCTGTGAGGAAGACATCCTGCCGCATGCCAACTCAATTGAATCGGGCATGGTGGAAGAAGAACGGCGGCTGATGTACGTCGGCATTACCCGCGCCCAGCGCACCTTGACCATCAGCTATTGCGGCAAGCGCCGCCGTGCTGGCGAGTGGCAAATTGTCGAGCCGTCGCGCTTTCTGCGTGAATTGCCACCCGAGGATATCCGCGTTACCGGACGATTGGCGCCAGATAAAGGCCAGAATCAGGTCACCAAAACCGAAGGCCGCGCCACCCTGGCCGGGTTGATGGATAAATTGGGCGGGATGTAACCAGGGGTTCGCTGCGAGAATCCCGATATCCCGGCAACGGTTCAAACTGTTGCCAGAGCCGCCAGCACAGCGGCCACCCGCTGCTCTCGCCCACTGCGCACCACCACGTATTTCACACCTGCCTCAATCAACGCCGCTTCATATAAACCAAACAGCCAATCCCGATCAGTCGGATTTTCGCGCAAAGGGTCGGGCTCCCACGGGATATCCGGTGCGACCAATACGTGCAACGCATAGTCATGCGCGGGCCATTGAGCCGTGATTTCCTGCGGACAATGGCCAAACCGTACTTCTGCCCAGATTTTGCAGACCAAACCGTTGGTATCACACACCAGCCAGTCTTGATCCGGTAACACGCCCTGCTCTACCGCCCGCTGGCCGTGAGCAATGGCGACGATATCGTCCAGCACATAATCGCTGTTGCCCTTGGCCGCAAAATACTCACGGACATATTCCGGCACCCAATCGCAGCCCAAGGCGGCGGCCAGATCACGCGCCAGCGTGGTTTTACCGCTGGACTCCGGCCCGACGATAGCGATTTTGCGCGTCATTGCCCGCGAACCTCACGTCGCCATTGCCACCAGCCCCACGCCGCCAGAACGGCCAGGATGATATAAAGCACGGCAGTCAGTTGCAGCGATTTGTGCCAGTAAACCCCGGCCGCGACCGTGTCGAGCACAATCCAGTACGGCCAGTTTTCGATCTTCTTGCGCGCCTGCATCCATTGCGCCAGCAAACCGAACACAAAAATGCCCGAATCCAGCACAGGCACATCCGTGGGCAAGAAATGCACCTGCATGGTCGCCACGCCCGCCGTGCATGCCACGCCCAGCAGATTGATCCAGACCCATTCTCGGCGTGACATATGACTTATCGGCAAGCTGCGCGTACTGCCGGTATCGCTGACCGGTTTGCGCTGCCAACTCCACCAGCCATACACCGCCAGCGCGGCGTAGACAAACTGCAACACACTCTCGCCAAACAGATGCGCATCCAGAAACAGATAGACGTACAGCAAACTGGCAACCAGTTGCAAAGGCCAGGTGAGCACATGCCCGCGTGTAGCCAGCCAGATGCCCAGCAGCGTGGTCACAAAACCAATAATTTCAAGATTGCTCATGCCTGAACTGACCTTTGCAATGGCGTTTCAAAATGGAGTGGGATGGTAGCACGCACAGATAGTCACGCCGTTTGGCGTGGCCGCTTAGGGCAAATCGTGCAAAAATATTGCAGTGGCATTTTTTTGGCGCCACTACAAATGCTACAACCTTGGTACAACTTGGCTACAGCGGCTTTGGCGACAAGCCTGGCCAGACTTCCCGTTTATCGCCACCCAGCCGGAGAGCGCCCATGAACTCAATTGCATCAGGATTGCTGGCCGCCGCTGCTCCCAGCCTGATAACGGGTGCTGCCGGGTTGCCGGTGCAGGCCGTGGCGAAGACGGTTGGCACTGCGGCCACCGTGGTCGGCACAGCCGTCAGTGCCGTGGGTAGTGGCGTGAGCGCTATTGGCTCGGGCCTGGTCAGCATGGGCCGCACGATTGATACATTTGCCTGACTATAGCCGCTAACCGGATTCGATCCGGCTTTATCAAATCTCATTCCAAAACAAAACCCCGGCTCGTCTGACCCGGGGTTTTATTTTGGTGGTTTATTGCCCGATCAGGCAGAGACAACCATCAATCCTTCTCAAACAACGCCATCGATTCCACATGCCCGGTGTGCGGGAACATGTTTACGATGCCTGACGACTTGAGCGTATAGCCCTTGTCATTGACCAGGATGTTGGCATCGCGTGCCAGCGTGGATGGGCTACAGGACACATAAACAATGCGCTTGGGGCCATGTTCGGCACTGATCGACTTGACCAGCTCCATGGCGCCATCGCGTGGCGGGTCGATCAGCATTTTGTCGAAGTGACCGAGTTTATCGAGCCATTCTTCAGTCATTTCGAACAGGTTGGCGACCTTGAAATCAGTCAGGTGTTCCAGTTGGTTGTGGCGGGCACCTTCAAAAGCGCGGTCGACCAATTGCTGCAGACCTTCCATACCCAGCACCTTGGCGCCGCGGCGGGCGATCGGCAGGGTGAAATTGCCCAAGCCGCAGAACATGTCGGCAATGACTTCGCCCGGTTGCGGATCAAGCAAGCGAATGGCCCGTTCCACCATGACGCGATTCACCGCGTGGTTCACTTGGGTGAATTCGGTTGGCTTGAACGGCATGGTGATGCCGAACTCGGGCATCTGGTATGTGAGCGGCGGAGCATCCAGCGGGTACAACGGGTAAGCGGTGTCCGGGCCTTTGGGTTGCAGCCAGATTTGCACGCCCCACTGGTCGGCATAGGCCTTGAAGTGAGCTTCGTCTTGTTCGTTGATGGCTTCCATATTGCGGAACACCAGCACGGTGATGTTCTCGCCAATGGCCAGTTCAATTTGTGGCATGCGATCCACAATCGACAACTTGCCTACCAGTTCACGCAGCGGAACCAGTTGATCGGACATCGACTTGGGTAGCACATGGCATTCAGTCATGTCGGCGATGAACGATGAGCGCTTTTCGTGGAAACCCACCAAAACGCCGCCCTTTTTGGCAACGTAACGTACCGACAAACGCGCGCGATGGCGATAGCCCCATTGCGGGCCGTAAATGGCTGGCAGCAAGGTTTCCGGCTTCACACTACCAATGCGCTGCAGATTGTCTTCCAGCACGCGTTGCTTGGCAGCGACCTGGGCCGTGAACTCCATATGCTGCAAAGAGCAGCCACCGCATACGCCAAAGTGCGGGCATTGCGGCTTGGTGCGCATAAAGCTTTCGTTATGGATTTGCAGCGCCTGCGCGTTCTCGAAAGCAGGCTTTTTGCGATAGCTGTTATAGGTGACCGTTTCAAACGGCAGTGCGCCGTCGATAAAAATGGTCTTGCCCTCAACATGGGCAACGCCGTGACCTTCGTGGTCCAGCGATTCAATCCGGGCTTGCGGCATGGTGATTAGTCTAATGGACTGACAAAACAGACAATTATACCTGCGCACATGACGATGGTGCTTGCAGATCGCCCAACGCGGGCCTGGGCTGACGCCGGGCAACAAAAAAACGGAGCCTTGGCTCCGTTTTTACACACTGCGATACGGCCGGATTTCAGAAGCGCAAATCCTTGGGCAGCCATTCATCACGAGGCGGCATATCACCGGTTTTGCTGAAGGCGATGCCATCGGGTTTCATTGGCAAGTAGATCTTGCCCGCCAGCTTGTAGGTAGGCACTTCGTCGGGCTTGAGTACACGTAACTGCTTGATCAGCTGCGAGATATTACTGATCACATCAATATGCACCGTCGCCTCACCCAACGCCGGAATGGTCAGCGCTTCGTTGGAAACACCCTGCGCCATTTCCTGGCCATTCACCGTGAGCCGCGCTTCCAGCCCGGTCACTGGCACCGAAATATTGTTGGGGTTCTGGATCGTCAGCGCCAGAGTAAAGCGCTGCTGCAAGAAATTGGCCTGTTTCAGGGTAATGCCAGCCAGAGAAATGCGCGGTTTTTCCCAGTTCATGGGCAAACCACCACAGCTGGCCAGTAACAGCGCCAGCATCAGTACCAGCATCAGTACCAGCAAACGCCGCATGTTCAGTGCTCCCTGACCAGTTGCGCAAAACGCTCGGCGATCTCGCCTTGCATGGGCAAGGCGCCGGGGGTTTCCGGATGCACGACTGCCACCGTCACTTCGGCCTCTGCCACCACTTTGCCGTTATCGGCCCGCACGATTTTCTGTTCCACAATGACATGCCGTTCGCCCATTTCACCCGAGCGGGTTTCCACCACCAGCAAATCGCCCATGGTGGCGGGCCGTTTGTAGCGGATGTCGATGCGGCTCACCACCAGGGCATAGCGTCGTTGCATGAACCATTCGAGGTCGCCATGCAGTTCCATCATGTTCCAGCGGGCTTCTTCCAGGAACTCAAGATATCGAGCGTTATTCACGTGGCCATAAAGGTCGAGGTGATACCCGCGAACCTTGATCTCGGTACGATACGGCATTGCAACTCCATCTGATTTCTGTGAACTGCAGTACAGGAGCACTGCGGGAACCAAACCAAAACGAACATGCTCTTTGATAAATCCGCGGGTGTTAGGGATAATCCCGAGACCACCGACAACCATACTTACATAAAAAGCAGCATCGCTCCAGATGGACCTGCGCCACTCCAAACCTTTCCGGATCACGCTTTTGCTGATTACGGCGTTAATCGCCGTCGTCGGAATCGCGCCCTGGTTCCTGCAAGCGGACTTTGCCCAGAACGCATTGGTCGCCCAAATGGAACACGATACCCAGCGCACGCTCAATGTGCAGGGGCGAACCCGGCTTGTCTTGTTACCGCGTCCATCGCTGCTGCTGGACAAGGTAACACTGACCGAGCCGCACAGTACGCAAGTGTTTGCGCAGGCCGAACATGTGCGCGTGGAGTTTTCGGTATGGCCACTGTTACGCTCGCGCTCGGTGGTGGTACACCGGCTGGACGTAGATCATCCGCAGGTGCATATCGAACGCCAGCCTGATGGCACCTACAACTTTGATGATCTGCTACGAAAACGCGATGTGGGCAGCGGTATCAATTTTGATATCGACCGTGTGGCATTCAGCGATGGCGATCTGGCCTACCGCGACAACGGTTTGAATGAAAACTTCCGCCTGACCAATCTGCAATGGAACATGGACAAGCTGGGCGATCCGAAAAACGGTGAACTCGCGCTGGATGGCGAGTTGCAGGTCGGCCCCCCGCAAGCGCTGCAATGGCATGGCAAGATCAAAGGCACCGCGGCCATGCGCTATCACGCGCAGGAACGGCGCCTGCTGGTGGCCGATTTGCGCCTGGACATCACCCAACAAGGCGATAGTTCGCCCTCCTTGAAGGTGGCCGATTCGCAAATCACCGCCATTGGCAATCTGGTTTATGGCTGGCAACCGCTGCGACTGACCGGTGGCGATCTGCGTCTGAGTGCATCAGGCAAACGCGCCGGGCAAAGCTGGACTGGCGAGCTGGATCTGCCGGAAATCGGCGTAGTGCATAACGTGATTTCGCTTAACCGCCTCAAGTTGCAGGTGGATATGCAGAGCCCGGGCAATCGGCTTTCGGCGCAAATGATGGTGCCCAAACTGTCTGGCAACCAGGGCGGTGTGCTACGCGCCGATGCCGCCAGCATCAACGTGGCACTCAATAGCCCAGGGCAGAAACTGACTGCCAAATTTGTCAGCCCGCTGGAAATGCAAGGCGGTACCCGCTTCTCATTGCCCGCATACAACCTGACCGGCAGTTACAGTAACGCCGCTTTGCCGCGGGGCGAAATCGGCCTGCAACTGGCTGGCAACAGCACGCTGGATTTGCGCTCGGAATTTTTGCATCTGGCCAGCCGCGGGCAGTTGGACCACGAACCGGTTTCGATGAGCCTGGGCGTGAATGATTTTGTCTCGCCCGAATACCAGTTTGACTTCAATATCAGCAAGCTGGACCTCACGCCGTATCTGCCGGTGGTCAGTGAAGGCGCCAAACAGGTCGACCCCAGCAAAGACCTCGACTTTACCTGGCTGCAGCACGCCCGCGCCCAAGGTCAGGTGCGGATCGGCGAGCTGGTCGTGAAGAACCTGCACGTTGACGACATCGCAATGAGCTTCAACGCCAAGGATCGCAAGCTCACACTCGATCCGCTGCAGGCGACCCTGTACGAAGGGCAACTGACCGGCAGCATGGAAATCGACACCTCGGGCGACCAACCGGCATTTCACGCCCGCCAGCGCCTGACGGACACCAATATCAACACGCTGCTGGTTGACGTGCTTGATACCAGCCGCTTTGAAGGGCGGGGCCAGGTTGATCTGGATATCTCCGGCCGTGGCACCTCGCTGGAAGACTTGCGCCGCACCACTAACGGCAGCGCTCATCTTCAGCTCAAAGAAGGGGCGATTCGCGGTATCGACGTTGAAGCGCTGCTACGCAATACCAGCAAGCAGCTGGCGTTACTGGGCGGCGATATTACCCAGCCCGCCGATCTGGATGCGCGTACCCGCTTCACCCAACTGCAGGCCAGTTTGCAAATCAAGGACGGCGTGGCACGCAATAGCGATCTGGCCGTTGCTACCGGCGTTATCAAGCTCACCGGCAATGGCGCTATCGACCTTGGTCAGGGTTATATCGATTACCAGATGCAGGCCACCGCCAACTCACGTGTGCCGGAACTGGCCAGCCTGGCCGGGTTGACGCTGCCCATTACTTTGTCTGGTCCGCTGGCTTCGCCGGACTATCACGTCGAATACGGTGACGTGAAAGAGCAATTCATCAAACGCCAGAAAGCCGCTGCCGAAAAAGCTGAAAAGGCCCGCGCGGCAGCCGCCAAAGCCGCTGTCAAACCGGCCAAAGCAGGCAAATCCGCACCACCCACCGCTGTTTCCCCCAAGAAGAAGCCCTGAACCTCATGCCAGCAACATTTGCCGAACGTTTGCTGGCCTGGCACGCCACGCATGGTCGCCATGACTTGCCTTGGCAAGTGAGCGACCCGTACCGCGTGTGGTTATCAGAGATCATGCTGCAGCAGACGCAGGTCACCACCGTCATCGGCTACTACCAGCGTTTTCTGGAGCGCTGCCCAACCGTGGCCGATCTCGCCGCCGCATCGCACGACGACGTTATGGCACTGTGGGCTGGCCTGGGCTACTACACCCGCGCGCGCAATCTGCACGCGGCCGCAAAAAAAGTAATGGCGGATTTCGGCGGCGTTTTTCCACGCACACCAGAAGATATCTGCAGCCTGCCGGGCGTGGGCCGCTCCACCGCCGCCGCCATTGCCGCGTTCAGCTACCAGACTCGGGCAGCAATACTTGATGGCAACGTCAAACGCGTGCTGGCACGTTGGGCCGGAATTGACGGCAACGTCGCCAGCAAAGCCATCGAGACCCGCATGTGGGCGCTGGCAGAATTCTTGTTGCCAGCAGCGGCAGATATGCCGGCGTACACCCAAGGCATCATGGATCTCGGTGCCACGCTCTGTACGCCCAAAAAGCCCGCTTGCCTGACCTGCCCGCTCAACGAAGATTGCGTAGCCCGGCGCGAGGGTCGTCAACTTGAACTGCCGGCTCCCAAGCCCAAAAAGAAAATCCCGGAGCGGCAAACCGTGATGTTGCTGGTGTCAGATCACGGTCGTTTGCTGCTGGAACAACGCCCGCCTACCGGCATCTGGGGCGGATTGTGGTGCCTGCCGGAAACCAGCACGACGCTGGCAGCAGAACAGGATTTTCAGTCACGCTTTGGTTTGCAGATTGAGCTGGAGCCCAGCCTGCCCGAGCTGGTTCACGTCTTCACTCATTTCCGGCTGACCATCACGCCGCAACCGGCCCGGGTTTTGGCGACAACTGGCGTGCAAGCCAGCAATACCCGCTGGTTTACCCGCGAAGAAGCCCTCGCTGCAGGCATTCCTACGGCCCTGCGCAAACTGCTGTTGCTACCGTCTATATAAGCAATTTCCAATTTTCTAAATAAACCCGATAAACTTACAAGAAAAGCTGACAGAGCGCAGTGCCCTGCCGCCCAACAAGGGCTATGCTGCGCCAGACCAATCAGTCGTATCAAACGAACCTGATTTGGCATGCAGCTAAAAAAGACGAATTGCATCAATGATGTAGTCATCCCCCAAGGAGGGGATATGCGTGAGGATGTGTGGGACGTTGTGATCGTTGGTAGTGGCATTGCCGGGCTTTCGCGAGCCTGGGTCGCACTGCAACGAGGTTTAAGCGTAGCGCTGCTGGAAAGTGGCGTTGACGGTCACGCGCCGGCCGAAGCCGGATTGATTCTGCAAAACGGGCTGCCACCGCAGCTACTGCCGCTCACCCGCCCCAGCCGCGAGCGCTGGCACCGCATCCCCACCGCCCGGGCGCAATCCGCCGGTTTGTCGCTGTTGCAACGCGACGAGCTGGAAGCCAAAGTCCTGCGTGAATGCCTCACCGGCGCAGTCCGGCACGCCAATCCGGCGCCGGGTTGGTCGTTCGAAGAATTGGCCCACGGTGATTTGCAACTGGCGCTGCGCACCCTCAAGCACTGGCTAAGCCAGCACATCGATTATTTTCCCTGCCGCACCATTCTCGCGGTGGAAAAAGGCTGCGTTTACACCCTGAACGGCACCATGCGTGCTGACCGCGTAGTGGTGACTGCGGATGCGTGCTCGCAGTGGCTACCGCATGAATGGCAGAACACGGAAGAAACCGTGGCAATAAGTAATCCGGCATCATTCGATCTGGAACGCACCCGAGCACTGGCCAACGCCATGCATGCTGCACCGGGCATTGCTACCACCCAGCACTGACCATCCTTCCTGAACAACATGCCGCCGGATTGCTGCGGCCTGTATCCGCTACGCCCAACCTGCCAGGCGCCTGGCTTTCCCTCGCTGTTTATCCCCTAAAAAATGCCGCCTTCAGCGCTGCCAGATGTAACGTGATTCCGGTATCCTTGTTGGTTTTCAGCCGCTCTCAAGGATAAGCACCATGCCGGTCAATCTGCCTGCACTCGATCCGTCCAGTCTTCACCCGGTTGCCGGGGTTGAATTGGGCATTGCCTCCGCCGGTGTCAAAACTGCTGGCCGCAAAGACGTGCTGGTCATCCGATTGGCCGCCGGTAGCCGTGCTGCCGGTGTGTTTACCCTGAACAAATTCTGCGCCGCACCGGTACGCCTGTGCCGCGAGCATCTGGCCGCACGTGGCGATATCCGCGCGCTGGTCGTTAACACCGGCAATGCCAATGCCGGCACCGGTGTCGATGGTCTGGCTCGCGCTCAAGCCATTTGTACGGCTTTGGCCGGGCAAATGCAGATTGCACCGGAGCAAGTGCTGCCGTTTTCTACTGGCGTGATTCTGGAACCGCTGCCGCATGAAAAGATCATCGCGGCCCTGCCCGCCGCGCTGACAGACCTGCAACCAGCCCACTGGGCGCAAGCAGCCCAAGCCATCATGACCACCGACGTGGCGCCCAAGGCGGCCAGCCGCCAGGTACAGATTGATGGCAAAACCGTCACCGTCACCGGTATTTCCAAAGGCGCGGGCATGATCCATCCCAATATGGCGACCATGCTGGGTTATGTAGCGACCGACGCCGCTGTTTCGCAAGAACTGCTGCAAAAGCTGGTGGCGTGGACTGCGGATCGCTCGTTCAACAGCATTACGGTGGATGGCGATACCTCCACCAACGACAGTTACATCCTGATCGCCACCGGCCAGTCCGGCGCGGCTGAAATCACCAGTGAAACCAGCGCCGAATTTGCCGTGCTGCGCGACGCGGTGCTGGATGTGGCACAAACTCTCGCCCAAGCCATCATTCGTGATGGTGAAGGCGCGACCAAGTTCATGACCATCAACGTGGAAGGCGGCACTTCGCGCGAAGAGTGCAAAGCCGTTGGTTATGCCATTGGCCGCTCGCCGCTGATCAAAACCGCGTTCTTCGCCAGCGATCCCAATCTGGGCCGCATTTTGTGCGCTATTGGTTATTCGGCGGTGCCCGATCTGGATGTCGACAAGCTGGAAGTGTGGCTGGGCGACGTGCTGGTCGCCAAAGACGGCGGCCGTGCGACCAGCTACACCGAAGAACAAGGCAAGCGCGTGATGCAGGAGGCGGAGATCACCATTACGGTGAAACTCAATCGCGGCGCTGAAAATGCCACCATCTGGACCTGCGACTTCTCATACGACTACGTAAAGATCAACGCGGACTATCGCAGCTAACAACCCATACCCCGGCGCCAGTCTGGATAGATAGCAGTATGTTTATCAACGGCCCTGACTTGCCCATATGGCAAATCAGGGCCGTTGTTTTTGTGGCCAACTACAACGCCATCACCCTCGGCAGTATCTGCTCTAGTTGCTGCCGTAATGCGCTGGAAGCCGGCGTCATGGGCAAACGCAATTCATTGCGGATCAACCCCAGCATTGCCAGCGCTGCTTTGACCGGGGCGGGATTGGGCTCGCTGAACAGCAGCTTGATCAGCGGTGCCAGCGCCTGCGCAATCGCCCGCGCTTGCGGCAATTCGCCAGCGCCGACGTGCGCCAGCATTTTGCGATAAAGATCGGGGCGGATATGTGCCGCGGCCGAAATACCACCATGCCCACCCAGACAGGCCGTGATGAAGATCAGATGATCCTCGCCACTCAATACTTTTAGCGGCGTTTGTTCGATCAAGGCAGTCAGTTGCGCCAGATTGCCGCCACCACTTTCCTTGATCGCCACAAACTGGGGATTGGCGGACAGCGCTTTGACTGTGTCGATTTCAATATTGACGCCGGTGCGATACGGAATGTTGTAGAGCACGATGGGCAACCTGGTAGCCGCAACCAGCATTTCAAAATGCAGGCGAATCCCGGCCTGGGACGGTCGCACGTAGGCTGGCGCGCTAATCAACAAACCGTCAGCACCATGCCGTTCCGCTCGCTCAACCAAGCCAGTCATTTCGGCGGTATTGCTGCCACTGATGCCCATCAGCACCGGTGTTTTTCCGGCCGCCGCTTTGACCACTGCCAGTTGTTCAAATTGCTCGGCCTCGGTTTGGGTGGCCGCTTCGCCGGTTGTACCACAGACCACCAGACCATCCACGCCGCGTGCCAGCAAATCCAGCGTCAGTTTTTGCATAGCAGGCAGATCAAGCTTGCCGTGATGAAATGGCGTAACCAAAGGCACCCAGATGCCGCTAAAGGCAGTGACAGGCGTGGTGGTCGTTGAGGGTGAAACAGGGTTTGTGGTACTGGGGACAGTCATCATTGCCTCTCTGGATAAACGAAATTTGCGTTGTCAGCAGCCCATTGCGGTGGCGCCGGGGATTCTGCAAAGGTCGTCTAAGGCAAGGTGATCTGGCAGTCCCGTTGGCGCTCGCGCAAACGGGACACAGAGCCCGTCAGCGGAGCATCTGTTTTTTCGATTTTTTACCGGCAGACACGCGCACGCCAGCAGCCCCATAAAGGGAACACACAGCAGCGGAAACGGGCAGGGTCTGGTTCACGATGGTGATCGGTATTGGGTCGGTGACAGCAGCAACTGTAGCTGCGCCGAAGGTGCCGTGTAAAGCCTGCTATGAGTGGGATAACCGGAATCGGGCAACGCATGCGCGCCAGGCAAAGCGGTCAGAACCAGTCCCGGCCATCTACTAACGAGCAAAATTATCATGATAAAACATATAGATAGATGATTTATCGAGATTAAATCATCGCGATGGGGTCGAGCCTGCTCGCCTGAAAGTGTACGCTTGAGTCCATTTTCTTCATTTCTTCCGTTACGAGCATCCAACATGGCGCATCCACTGGACCCCCATTTCGAGAAACTCACCGCGCAACTGCAAAGCCTGATCTCGCGTCTGGAATCTGCGCTGCCACCGGCGCCGCCCGTAACTGATTGGTCTGCCAGCGCTTATCGTTGGCGCGTCAATAATGGTCATCGCTACCTGCAGGCGATCAAACACGTCCACAAAATTGGCCTGGATGATTTGCAGAACATCGAACCGCAAAAGCATCGGCTGGTTGAAAATACCCGCCAGTTTGTTGCGGGAAAGCTGGCTAACAACGTATTGCTGACCGGCTCGCGTGGCTGCGGCAAGTCGTCGCTAGTCAAAGCAGCCTGGAACGAGTTTCAACCATCCGGTCTGCGTTTGATTGAAGTCGATAAAGCGCATTTGACCGATCTGCCCGATATCGTGGCGCTAGTGGCCGATCGTGCCGAAAACTATCTGGTGTTTTGTGATGATCTTTCGTTTGAAGAAGGCGATTACGGTTATCAGGCACTCAAGACTGCACTGGACGGCTCCATTGCCGCGCCCAGCGCCAATGTGCTTATTTATGCGACATCCAACCGCCGCCATCTGGTGCCGGAATATTTCAGCGAAAACGAACAAACCAAACACGTGGGCGATGAAATCCACTTTGCCGAAGCCATTGAAGAGAAGATCGCGTTATCCGAGCGCTTTGGTCTGTGGCTGTCGTTCTACGGTTTCAGCCAGCCGGAATATCTGAACGCCGTGCGCCACTGGCTGAGTCACTTTGGGCAACCGGAATGGAACGACGAAGTGGAGCGTGAAGCTTTGAACTGGGCCTTGGGGCGCGGGGCTCGCAGTGGCCGTATCGCCTGGCAATTCGCGCGGGACTGGGCTGGCAGCCACTGAGCCACCGGCCAACGGGGAGCGCTTATCGGCTTAATGCCGCTGGTTGCGGCATGGGCTCGACAAAGCGCACCGTTTCGCCAAGGCAAGGCGTAAACAGGTTGTAGAACTGTTGCAGGGTACCTTCAGACATGACTTTTGGCGGCACGCCGATCAGATGCCGGGCAGCATCTTCCATTGAGTCAGCGCTTAATGGTCGCACTTTGCCAGCGGCAAAAAATGCTGGCCGACCACTACCCCGCAATCCTTCGACCAGTTCCTGCAAGCTATTGGGCAAGGCGTCGCGCACCAGATACCAGCCATCCTCCTGCACGATCAGGACCTGCACCAGCAAACCCCACGCCTGGCCATTTTCCACCCGTACCGGCGATGCGGCCACAATGCTGCAAACGGTCCAGGGTGAACGGGCGAGCGCAGCAAGCAGCCGCCAGCTTTGTTCGACAGTAACAGGCTGGATTTCAGTAATTTGCTGTGACACGATGGGCAACCGGGTTAAGAAAATCATTACTTACAAAAGTTAAAAGCCAAGATGATCTTAGTAGTTTTAAACACGATTGCATACATTCACATGAGCCATGGAGCGATGACATGAGCGGCAATGAACGTATCGTTGATGTCGCCGTGGGCATTCTGATTCAGCCTGACGGTCGTTTCCTGCTCGGCAGCAGACCAGAGGGCAAACCGTTTGCGGGCTTCTGGGAGTTTCCCGGCGGCAAGCTGGAGGCTGGCGAAACCGCTCTGGACGCGCTCAAGCGCGAATTGCATGAAGAAATGGGCATAACGGTCACTAAGGCGACACCCTGGCTGACTCAGAGTTTTACCTATCCTCACGCTACCGTGCGGCTGCACTTCTTCCGGGTCACCGGCTGGGAAGGTGAATTGCAAGCCCGCGAAGGTCAATCGTTTGCGTGGCAAGCCAACCGGACTCTGTGCGTGTCGCCGATCCTGCCCGCCAATGGCCCAATCATGCGCGGCCTGCAATTGCCCGCCACACTGGCACTGTCAAACGCGGCTGGGCTGGGCGTCGAGCCATGGCTTGCCCGCTGGCAAAGTGCGCTGGAAAACGGTATGCAATGGCTGATACTGCGCGAACCGCAGTTATCGGCCAACGCCTATGGCGATCTGGCGCAACAGGTCATTGCCCTTGCTCGCCGCCATGACGCCAAAGTACTGCTGCATACCCACGCCGAGCTAGCTCGCGATCTACGCGCAGACGGTGTCCATTTACCGGCCCGCATTGCGGCCCAGTTCAGTCAGCGGCCACGTGGGCTGGATTGGGTAGGCGCTTCGGCGCACAACCCGGCAGAGCTGGCGCAGGCGCAGCGCATCGGGGTCGATTTCGCCATGGCTGGACACGTGCAGGCCACGACCAGTCATCCCGATCAAGCTCCGATGGGTTGGACGGGCTTTGCAGAACTCGCCGCCCAGGGCTGGCCGTTTCCGCTCTACGCCATCGGTGGTTTGCAAGCGAGCGATGTCAGCATCGCCCAGCAAAACGGCGCTCACGGTATCGCATGGTTGTCTGGGGCATGGCTGTGAATTTGCGCAGCATCGCCAGCGCTAGCGCAGCCATTGCCGTTGGCGTGTTTTTCCTGGTCTGGAGTCTGGGCTGGATTCATCCTGGAAGCAGTGCGCCGGTGGCGCAGGTTGAAGCCGCCTGCGCCGATCTGACCCAGGGCTGCCAGTTTGTATTGAACGGGAAATCATTCGCGGTAAAAAGCGATCGCCCGATCAACCCGGCACATCCCTTCACATTGATTTTGCAAGGCGAACCGCTCAAACAGGCAAGCGCAAGCTGGCAAATGGTGGGGATGGAGATGGGGCCGAACCGCTTTCATTTTGCCGCGACGGGGAGCAATCAATGGCAAACCCAGACTGCATTGCCATTCTGTACCCAGGCGCGGCATGACTGGCAACTTACCCTGAATCTGGATGGTAACAACGTCATCTTGACCACTCAGTCCCGCTGAGTGTGACCCATTGCGCATTACTGTTGTAAGGCTGTTACGGCATAATTGTGGATATGAAAACCCGGTCCCGCTTTCTTTTATTGCTCACGGTCGCCCTCGTTGCCACGCAGGTGCTTGCTGCCTCGGTCTATCAATGGCGCGATGACCACGGCAATTTGTTTTTCAGCGACACCCCGCCCAATCATGTCCAGGCACAAACGCGTACCATCAAGCCAAACGTAATGGATGGCCGCAGTAATGCCAGTGCCGCCGCTGCAGCGGCTTCGGGCATCAAACTGTATGTGATTGAAAACTGCCCGCCGTGCACGGCTGCGCGCGATCTGCTCAACACCAACAAGGTGCCGTACGAACTGCATTCAATCACCGGTTCGCAGCAAGAGGTGTTGGCGTTCTATAAATTAACTGGGGAAACCACCAGCCCCTTGCCTGTGCTGGCGGTCGGCAAAGACATATATAAAGGCTGGGATCTGACTTTATGGCAGGCCGTCTTGACCAAAGCCGGTTATTCCGCTGAAGTACCGCCTGAAAAGCCCTGAACACACGTAAAGCGTGACCTGAACACTCACCGCGTCGGCCATGGCCGGCGCGTTGTCTTATGGATGCCCCGATGCAATTTGCCACCTGGAATGTCAACAGCCTGAAAATCCGCCTGCCGCAGGTACTGGAATGGCTGGCAGCCAATCCACAAATCACCGCGCTGGGATTGCAGGAAACCAAGCTGGAAGACCATGCCTTCCCGCAGGCGGAGATTGAAGCCGCTGGATTTCACGTGGTGTTCGCCGGGCAAAAAACCTACAACGGTGTCGCCATTATTGCGCGCGCCCCGCTGGAAGAAGTCGTCGTCAACATTCCTGGTTTTGGCGATGAACAAAAACGCGTAATCGCCGCCACCGTCAACGGCATCCGCTTTGTTTGTGCGTACATCCCGAATGGTCAGAGCCTGGACTCAGATAAATATGGCTACAAGCTGAACTGGCTCAAGGCGTTTACGGATTGGTTACAAGCTGAACTGGTGAGCCATCCGCAACTGATTCTGGGTGGCGATTACAATATCGCCCCGGAAGATCGCGACGTGCATGATCCTGCCAAGTGGGAAGGCCAGGTACTGGTGTCCGGGCCAGAGCGCTCGGCATTTCGCCAGTTGGTGGCATTGGGGCTGACAGACTCATTCCGCTTGTTTGATCAGGCCGAAAAATCCTTCAGCTGGTGGGATTACCGCATGTATGGCTTCAAGCGTAACGCTGGCCTGCGGATTGACCACTTGCTGGTGTCCGCCGCGCTCAAAGACCGCATCATTGCCTGCAGCATCGACAAAGAGCCGCGCCGCCACGAACGGCCGTCAGACCATACGCCCGTGATCGTAACGCTGGCCGACTAAGTCCCTCTCGCGTCTGGCTAGCAGTTATAACGCGCTGGTGCTGGCCGCTGCGTATTAATGACATCGTCAAGATCGTTCACGACCAGCGACAGCAACCCGGCGTTGGTGCAGAATGAGCGCGTTCAAACAAAACTCGCCTGTATTCATATGGATAAAGCAAAACTCCTGTCCGGTAGCAGCCTGTTTTGCGAGCTGACCCCGGATGAACTGGAAGGTCTGGCCCAGCATGCCGAATTACGCACCGTGCGGGCCAAGCAAAGTGTCATCTCCCAGGGTACGCCCGGTGATGAAATGTATGCCGTGCTGCATGGTCGGCTCAAGGTTGTGCGCAGCACTGAAGACGGCCGCGAAGCCACGTTAAGCCTGCTTGAAGCCGGGGAAGTCTTCGGTGAACTCGCGATGCTCGATGGTGGCATGCGTTCGGCTGGCGTTGAGACACTGGAACCCTGTGAGCTGCTGGTCTTGCGGCGCGAATCGGTGATGGCATTTCTGGAAACCCATCCAAAAGTAATGCGCCAGTTGATCGCCGCGTTGTGCCAGCGCCTGCGTTCGGCCGATGACCTGTTGCAGGACACGTTGTTCCTGAATTTGCCGCAACGCCTGGGCAAGATGTTGCGCCAGTTGGGCGAGCAGCATGGCGATCAAACCGATCGCGGTGTGTTGATCGATCTGAAACTGACCCAGCAGGAAATTGCCAATCTGGTCGGTGCCAGCCGTGAATCAGTCAACAAGCAGTTGAATGTGTGGGTGGATGACGGCCTGGTCGATCTGTCAGGTGGCTATCTACGCCTGCTCAAGCCGGATGAATTGCCGCACTGAGCCTCCTTCGTAGCAACAAAAAACCCGGCCAATGACCGGGTTTTTTGTTGCTCGCGCTGCGGACAACTGGCGCGGTTAACGCTGGGCGATATTGCCGCCGATATCGTGCCACGAAAACAGCGCCTTCCATGAGCCATAAACCAGATTGGGATAATCGGGCTTGCCCAGGCTGCCGTTGTAGCGGCCCAGCGCACGGAACAAGTCGCCGTTCTCCACATCCAGGTAATAACGCAGGATGGTGCAGCCGTAACGCAGGTTGGTGTTGATATCCAGCAGGTTCTGGTCAGTGGTACCAATCTGGCGCACCCAGAACGGCATCACCTGCATCAAGCCGCGTGCACCCACGCTGGAGATCGCGTAGCGATTAAAGCCGCTTTCGACATTGATCAGACCGAGCACCATTTGCGGGTCGAGCCCGGCGCGGGTGGCTTCGTATTGCACGGCCACCAGCAGCTTGCGGCGCATGAATTCATCGGGGATCTTTTTGGTGAGGCGCTGCGACATTTCGGCCAGCCAGGCATCACCTTCGGCCTTGTTATCAAATACCAGCCGCGGCTGAATGCCATCGCCCACCGAACGGGCCATGGCCGACTGTACGGACGTGGACAACGCCTCTTCTTTCTGGGCACCCGCGAAGGCGAAACAGGAACAGGCTAACAAACAGATAAATAAGGCTTTTTTCACTGGAAACACATCAAGACAGCACAATGGCGCGAATGTAAGCCCGCCGGGCAAGCTGGTCAATGCCTTATAGCTGGCAATGCGTCACGCTTACCCGCTCAAGCCAGCAGTGTTATGGCTTCTGGAAGCGGTAACACTGGTGGATACGCTTGTTGCGGAAGTCTTCCGGGATGGATTGCTCGGTGATGTCCTCACATAAAGGAATCAACGCTTCGTCCATTTTGAAGGTGCGCAAGTTATTGGAAAAATACAACACTCCGCCCGGATGTAACAAATCCAGACAGCTTTCCACCATCCAGCGGTGGTCACGCTGCACGTCCAGCACGCCTTGCATCTTCTTGGAGTTGGAGAACGACGGCGGGTCCAGAATGATCAAGTCAAACAACCAGCCACCATCCAGCGTTTCTTCCAGGTACTGCAAGACGTCGGTGCGCACGCGGCGATGGGCCGGGTTGTCGAAACCATTGAGCGCCATATTGCGCGCGGTCCAGTCCAGATATGTGTTGGACAGATCAACCGAGGTCGTCGCTTTGGCACCACCCGCCGCCGCGTACACCGAAAACGCGCCGGTGTAACAGAACAGGTTCAGCACGCGTTTGCCCGCTGCTTCCTGGCGCACGCGCTGGCGGGTGTTGCGGTGATCCAGGAACAAGCCGGTATCCAGATAAGCATCCAGGTTCACCAGGAACTTGAGCCCGTGCTCTTCGACCACGAACTGTTCGCTTTCGACTTCATTCTTCTCATACTGACTCACGCCACGCTGGCGGGCGCGGGTTTTGATAGCGACCAGGTCTTCATCGATCCCCAGGGCATCGGCAGTGGCGTACCAGATATCCGACAGCCACTCTTCGTGCGCCTCTTCGGTCATTACCCAGCCGGTATCGTATTCCTGCAACTGCACATGGCCGTCGTACCAATCCACAATCACCGGAAACTCAGGCACGTCGCGGTCGTACAAGCGAAAACAACTGATGTCTTCCTTGCGCGCCCATTTGCTCAGGCGTTTGAAGTTCTTGGCGAGCCGGTTACTGTAACTGGCGATATCAGGCATGAATTCGTATCCGGTATGCCCGCGCAGCTCAGACGCAACGCGTGGCGATCAATGCAAAAAACAATAGGCGAGGTACGGCAGTTTTGCCGTCGCACTCGCCAGAACAGGTTACACAGGGCAACTGGTCAGATAGCCAGTTGCCGGTCAGATCGGGTTACGGCTAGACAACGCCAGCAGTCGCTTGAATACGGGCTCCGGCACATATTGCCCAACAACGCCCTCCCACCCTTCCGGCCCGACCAAGCCTTTAACCATGGTAGAGCTGACCTCCGCAATCTCGCGCGGTGGCATCAAAAAGATGGTGTCGATATGGGGCGCCAGATCCGCATTCACATAGCGCATTTTGCGCTCGAACTCGTAATCGGCCGCCTCACGAATCCCGCGAATGATGTAATCCGCATTCAGGTCACGCGCGTAATCAACCAAGAAGCGGTTCTCAAACCGCTCTACCCGCAAATTGGGCAAATGCTGGGTTGATTCACGCAACATCGCCAGGCGTTCTTCGACACTGAACGTGTAGCGTTTATCGGGATTCTCACCGATCGCTACGATCATTTCGTCGAATAAACGCACACCGTGTTCGATCATCCATAAATGGCCATTGGTCACCGGATCGAAGCTACCGGCATAAACGCCACGCCGCATGTCATTTCCTTTCCAGACGCGAGCCGCCACTATAACATCCTCGAATGTTAAACAAAGATGACTTCAATAAATCCTGGGTATGTATTAACTATAAATTCACATAAGAAGTTGGGGGAATGACCGTGGTTCGAACTCTGCTTGCACTTGCCTTCTCTGTAGCAACCCTCGCATATGCCGATATCAATATCGGCGAATCGGTTCCCACCTCTGGTCTGGCTGGCGATACTGGCAAGGCATTGGCTTTGGGTGCCTCAATCTACTTTGGCCGTGTGAATGCCCAAGGTGGCATCAACGGTGAGCATATCAATCTGATCACGCGTGATGACGGCTACGATGCGGCGCGCACGCTGGCCAATACCCGCGATCTGATCGATAAAGAAAACGCCGTCGCTCTGATTGGTTACTACGGCACCACCCCGCTGCAGGAACTGATCAAATCAAAGATTCTGGATACCTCCGGGATATCGCTGGTGGGCGCCTATACCGGCGCTGACAGCGTACGCACTGGCGCCAGCGCATATTTCTTCCAGACGCGTGCTGGCTACACCCAGGAAGTCGAAAAGATCGTGTCCTTGTTGAACGACCATCTGGGCGTAACGCGCATTGCCGTGCTGGCGCAAAAAGATGGCTTCGGTGAAGCCGGCTATGCCGCGGTGAAGGAAGAGTTGGCCAAGCGCAAACTGACGTTGGCCGGCGAAGGCTGGTACGACAAAAACAGCGGAGACACTAACGCAGCCGCGCAAGAACTGGCCAAGGTCAACCCGGAAGCCATCATCATGGTCGCGATTTCCAAACCTGCCGGCACCTTTGCCAAGCAATACAAGGCGCTGGGTGGCACTTCGCAACTGTACGGCTTGTCGCCCATTCAATATGACGAAGTGACCAAGCTGGTAGGTATCGGCAACGCGCATGGCATTGGCTTGTCGCAAGTCTTTCCGGCACCTACCAACGCTCAACTGAAGCTGGTGCGAGACTTCCAGAAAGACGCCGAACCGTTTCTGAAGACCGGCGATTATCCAAGCTACGCCTTGCTGGAAGGCTATATCTCGGCCCGCCTGGTGACTGAAGCCATCAAACGCGCTGGTAAAACACCGACTCGTGCCAGCGTCTATGCCGCTCTCAACAACATGAAGCGGTTCGACCTGGGCGGCTTCATCGTCGACTTCAGCGACAAGAAACGTCTGGGCTCAAACTTTGTTGAACTGACGATGATCTCGCCTACCGGCACGCTCACTCGTTAACGTTTGATAATGTATGTCTTTGAAGAAAAAACCGGCCACCTTGCCGGTTTTTTTTATCTTTGTCAGCCATAGCCTACATTCGAATGCGGCAATTTCATTGAAACCTTCCACAGATCATTTCGTCGAACCAGATATGGCGACACGCCACTTATCCCAACCGTGACATCAAACGTGACAAGGAGAAAACACGATGATTTCAATCAAAAGTGCGATTGCAACCTGTGCCCTTCCACTAGCCCTGCTGGCTCACCAAGTCATGGCCGACGATATGGCCCAGCCTTTGCAGCCCCAGCAAACTGAAAACGGTGGTAGCTATATCAGTGGCGGTGTTGGCGATGAAGAAATGACCCAACTCAAATCGTCCCGCAGTGATTACAACCTGCATGTACTGTTTACCGGCAAAGGTGGCGAGTTTGAGTCCGGCGTCAAAGTTCAGGTGACCGGCGCCAAGGGCCAGATAGTGCTGGATACGACCACCACCGGCCCTTACCTCTACGCCAAACTCCCCGCAGGCAAATACAAGATCAACGCCACGCTGGATGACAAGGTGCAAAGCCGCACCGTCCAGGTCGCAAGCCGCGGTGGCGGGGACACGCATATTGTGTTTTAAGTTAGAGCAAAGCCAAATACAAAGCCCTCGCAAGCCGGGGGCTTTCAATTTTGAAATACACAACACACCGTCGTTCAATAGTTCGGGCCGGAATCTGCCATCCCCCACCCGAACTCAGAGTACTTCTCCAGCTCAATATCCCTTCATACCGTTAATATCGGGCGCACTGCGCTTTGCCAAAACACGGCTAGCTGATGGAGAGATGGCTATTTATTTTCGAGCAGGTGCCTTTTTATTCATTACAAATATGTCAGATGAAAATTATACAAGTTGACAATTGACTTACATCATTGAACAACAGGATCAGAAAGTAGCCTCCTTCCGCCGCTTGTAGCATGACCAGATCAGCCAGTCTGATATATCAAAGGTCAAACAGGAGGAAGATTAAATGTCAACCGCAAAACAATATCCAGAAAGCCACACCAGGCGCTTCGCCTTATTATCGGCAGCATTAGCCCTTGCACTCAGCGCCTGCGGTGGTGGCAACAGTTACGAAGATGGCTTGGTAACTCCAACGCCAATCCCGACTGAAGCCCCCAGCCCAACTCCAAACCCTGAATCTCAACCCACTCCGACTCCAACCATCAATCCAGACTCCGCACCGACTCCCACACCAACATCTCAGCCAACATCTCAGCCAACACCTACACCAACACCTACACCAACCCCGACGTCCAACCCGACACCCTCTCCCAACGAATTCACTCAAAGCTCGGTAGCAATGGCCAATCCAGTGGCATCCAGCAGTCTGGCGCTGTTCAACCTGGAAGGTTACGCGCAAACCGCAAATGTCACCGGCGGCGGGGTGATTGCCGAAACCAGCGCCAATTACTGCAAAGTAGGGAATGCTAACCAGTTCACTGCGGCTATCAACAACATCAAGACAACGGCAAAGACCCCCTGCAAAGTTATCGAAATCACGGCTGACCTGAACCTTGGCTGGAACGAGATCGGTACCGCAAATCAGACTGGCAACATGAGTTCGAACAATCCATCCACCCTGCCGGCAACAACGCTTACGACCATGCGGGCGGCTGGTACTTCCCTGATCAACATTCAGTCATTCAGCGGTCTGACGATCTTTTCGAAGAATGGCGCGACCATCCGTCACGCCGAGTTCAATATCAAGAACGGCAGCAACATCATCCTGCGCAATCTGAAGTTCGCCGAGATGTGGGAATGGGATGAGGGAACCAAAGGCAACTACGACAAGAACGACTGGGACTTCATCACCACTGGCGACGGTGGCGGTGTAGTGAACGGCGTGTGGATCGACCATTGCACGTTTACCAAAGCCTATGATGGCATCACCGACATCAAGGGTGCTTCAAGTGCAACCGGAGGCACTACGGGGGTGACCATTTCGTGGAGCGAGATCGTGCTGGAAGACCCGGCGTTCATGCGGCACGAGTTCGATGCCATCGAAGCTGATCGCGCCAATAATCCGATGTACGACTACCTGCGCAAGGCAGGCTTCAGTGAAGCTGACATCATCCGCGTCGCTACGCCCCAGAAGAAGAACTCGCTGGTTGGTGCGCTGGACCTGAAAGAGTCCAGCGTTTACACCGTTACGCTCCATCACGACTACTTCAAAAACCTCCAGGATCGCATGCCCCGACTGCGCAGCGGCGATGTTCATATCTACAATTTGTATGCGGACAGTTCGGATAACCTGTTGACAAAGCAATGGCGGGACAACATCGTCAGCCTGGACCCGCAGTTATCCAAAGACCTTGATGGCAAGGGCGGCACCCAGAAGTACCACTTCGAAATCATCTCCAACGGTTCCATTTCCACTGAGGGTGGCTCCATGGAAATTGCAAAGAGTGCGTATCTTGGGGTGCTAACCCCCTTGCGCAACAACCAGTCAGACCCATCCAATCCAGCCTATACCGGCGCGATCCGGGCATTCGACGTCAGGCATGACTTGCTGGCTTCACAAATGCCATTCGCATCCCAACAGTCAACGTATACAGACACGCTCGGCAATGTCTGGGCGACTTGGGAAGGTAATAGTCATGGCGCTGGCTCGACACTTGGGCCACTTCAGGCACCGGAAATCCCGTTTGTGTGGCACAACGGTACTCCGGCCTATACCGCGCACATGCATGAAGTCAGTCAGTTGAAGGATCTGCTCAGTGGCCCCAACAGCAAGGTGGGTGCCGGCCGGATTGCAATGACCAGTGCGCAGTGGCTCAGCCCCACAAACTGATTTTTTTCTGAAAATCCTGGAAATAAAAAAACGGCATCGCCAGATGCCGTTTTTCTTATTACGCTTACGCTTGATAAATCAGCGCGGCAGCAACGATGAGCCCATCAGGAAAGCATCGACTTCCCGCGCAGCCTGGCGGCCTTCGCGGATGGCCCAGACCACCAGCGATTGACCACGGCGTACGTCACCGGCAGCGAAGACCTTGGCTACGTTGGTGGCGTAACAACCTTCACCATCGGTAGTGGCATTGGCATTGCCGCGAGCGTCACGTTCCACGCCGAAGCCTTCCAGAATGCTGGCAACCGGATTGGTAAAGCCCATGGCCAGGAAGACCAGATCGGCCTTGATTTCAAACTCGCTGCCAGCAACTTCAACTGGCTTGCCGCCTTGCCATTCCAGACGTACGCACTTGATCGCGGTCAGCTTGCCGTTTTCGCCGATGAATTCTTTGGTCATCACGGCGAAGTCGCGGTCTACGCCTTCTTCGTGACTGGACGAAGTGCGCAGCTTGAGCGGCCAGTACGGCCAAGTCACCGACTTGTTTTCTTGTTCCGGCGGCATTGGCATCACTTCCAGTTGCGTTACGGCGACTGCACCGTGACGGTTGGAGGTACCCACGCAATCGGAACCGGTATCGCCACCACCAATCACCACCACATGCTTGCCTTCGGCGGAAATCGGGTTCGGGCCATCGCCAGCAACCGACTTGTTTTGTGGAATCAAGAATTCCAGCGCGTAATGCACACCAGTCAATTCACGGCCTGGTACCGGCAGATCGCGCGGCACTTCGGAACCACCGGCCAGGATCACGGCGTCGAACTCTGCCTTGAGCTGGTCTGGTGTCACCACGGTGACGGCATCGTTCACGATACCGGCTGGCAACTTGCCATCGACAGCCACGATAGTCTTGGTGCGGAAGGCCACGCCTTCGGCTTCCATTTGTACCATGCGGCGATCAATGATGGATTTTTCCAGCTTGAAGTCGGGGATGCCATAACGCAGCAAACCGCCCACGCGACTGCTCTTTTCGAACACAGTCACTGCGTGGCCTGCTCGCGCCAGTTGCTGCGCGGCGGCCATACCGGCCGGGCCGGAACCGACAATCGCAACGGTCTTGCCGGTTTTCACCGGAGCGATCTGCGGCGCGATCCAGCCGTTTTCCCAACCCTTGTCGACGATATAACGCTCGATCGACTTGATGCCGACCGGATCAGCGTTAATGCCGAGGGTACAGGCCGCTTCGCATGGTGCCGGGCAGATACGACCGGTGAACTCCGGGAAGTTATTGGTCGAATGCAGTACGGTCAGCGCTTCTTGCCAGTTGCCGCGATAAACCAGGTCATTCCAGTCCGGAATGATGTTGTTCACCGGGCAGCCGTTATTGCAGAACGGAATTCCGCAATCCATGCAGCGCACGCCTTGCACTTTGGCGGCATCATCAGTCAAACGCAGCACGAACTCGCGGTAATTGGTAACACGCTCGGCCACGGGCGCGTAAGACTCTGATACGCGCTCAAATTCCATGAAACCCGTAGACTTGCCCATTTATGCGATCTCCTTGTGCTGCGTGCTCTTGCTTGCAGCCATATCCTTCAGTGCACGACGGTATTCGTTCGGGAACACCTTGACGAAGCGGGCACGTGCCGCTGGCCAATCTGCCAGCAGTTCTTTGGCACGCGAGCTACCAGTCAACGCCAGATGCTGTTCAATCAGCGCCTTGAGCTGGGTTTCGTCGGCCATGCCGCGGTGTTTCGGTTCGTCGGCAGCTTGTTCGGCAGCCGGAACAACCGCTTCCAGCGCGACTTGGGCCATGTTGCAGTGGTCAGCAAAGTCGCCATCCACGTCATACACATAGGCCACGCCGCCCGACATCCCTGCTGCAAAGTTACGGCCGGTTTTACCCAGCACGGCAACCGTACCGCCAGTCATGTATTCACAACCGTGATCGCCCACGCCTTCCACCACGGCAGTCGCGCCGGAGTTACGTACACAGAAGCGCTCGCCACCCACGCCAGCCAGGAAGGCTTCACCTTCGGTGGCGCCATACAGCACGGTGTTGCCGGAGATGATGTTCTCTGCGGTGTGACCAGCAAACTCGGCATGCGGACGGATCACGATACGGCCACCGGACAAACCCTTACCGACGTAGTCGTTACCTTCGCCAACCAGATTCAGCGTAATGCCACGAGCCAGGAAAGCCGCGAAGCTTTGACCAGCCGTGCCATTGAGCGTGATATGGATGGTGCCATCCGGCAGACCCTTGTTGCCGTAACGGCGGGCCACTTCACCGGAGAGCATCGCACCCGCAGTGCGGTTGATGTTCTTGATCGGGAAGGTGAGATTAACGTTCTCGCCTTTTTCCAGCGCGGGCATGGCGGCGGCAACCAGTTGGTTGTCCAGAGCTTTTTCCAGCGCGTGGTCTTGAGTATCGACATGCAGGCGCGGCACCTCTGCCGGAACATCCGGCTGATGGAACACACGACCGAAGTCCAGACCTTGCGCCTTCCAGTGTTCGATACCGGCGCGCTTGTCCAGCAGGTCGGCACGGCCAACCAGCTCGTCAAACTTGCGTACGCCCAGTTGTGCCATCAGTTCACGTACTTCTTCAGCAACGAAAAAGAAGTAGTTCACCACGTGCTCTGGCTGACCAGAGAAGCGCTGACGCAGTACCGGATCTTGTGTCGCCACACCGACCGGGCAGGTGTTCAGGTGACACTTGCGCATCATGATGCAACCTTCGACGACCAGCGGCGCGGTGGCAAAGCCGAATTCATCGGCGCCCAGCAGCGCACCAATCACCACGTCACGACCAGTCTTCATTTGACCGTCAACCTGCACGCGCACGCGGCCACGCAACTGATTGAGCACCAGCGTTTGCTGAGTTTCAGCCAGGCCGAGTTCCCATGAAGTACCGGCATGCTTGATCGAAGACAGCGGCGAAGCGCCGGTGCCGCCGTCATGGCCCGCGACCACAATGTGGTCCGCCTTGGCCTTGGTGACACCAGCAGCGACGGTCCCGATACCGACTTCCGACACCAGCTTGACCGAGATCGACGCCTGACGATTCACGTTTTTCAGATCGTGAATCAGCTGGGCCAGATCTTCAATCGAATAGATGTCATGGTGCGGCGGTGGCGAAATCAGACCCACGCCCGGTACGGAGTGACGCAGGAAACCGATGTATTCGGAAACCTTGTGCCCTGGCAGTTGACCGCCCTCGCCCGGCTTGGCGCCCTGCGCCATCTTGATCTGGATTTGATCCGCGTTGACCAGGTATTCGGTGGTGACACCAAAACGACCCGACGCAACTTGCTTGATCGCCGAACGCAGGCTGTCACCCTCTTTGAAGGTGTAGTCGCGCTCGATGCGGCCTTTGCCGATCACTTCCGACAAGGTTTCACCCGCCTTGAGCGGAATGAAACGACGTGCATCTTCGCCGCCTTCGCCGGTGTTCGACTTGCCGCCGATCCGGTTCATTGCAATGGCCAGCGTGGTGTGAGCTTCGGTCGAGATCGAGCCCAGCGACATTGCGCCAGTAGCAAAGCGTTTGACGATGTCTTTAGCCGATTCGACTTCTTCCAGCGGCACCGGGGCACCGGCTGGTTTCAGTTCAAACAGGCCGCGCAAAGTCAGGTGGCGCTTGGTCTGATCGTTGATCAGCTTGGCGTATTCCTTGTATGTCTCAGTCTTGCCGGTACGCGTGGCGTGCTGCAGCTTGGCGATCGAATCCGGCGTCCACATGTGGTCTTCACCACGGATACGGAAGGCGTACTCACCACCCGCATCCAGCGCGTCAGCCAGTACCGGATCGGTCGAGAACGCAGCGTTGTGCAGTTTGAAGGTTTCGTCAGCCACTTCAAACAAGCCCAGACCTTCAATGTTCGAAGGCGTGCCGGTGAAGTACTTGGCAACGAGTGACTTCTTCAGGCCCACGGCTTCAAAAATCTGCGCGCCGGTATAAGACATGTAAGTCGAGATGCCCATCTTGGACATCACCTTCATCAAGCCCTTACCCACGGCCTTGATGAAGTTCTTTTGATACTTGGCTGCGGTTTCAGCATCGCCACCGGCCATATCGGCCAGTGTTGCCATAACCAGGTACGGGTGAACGGCTTCAGCGCCGAACCCGCCCAGCAGGGCAAAGTGATGCGTTTCGCGTGCCGAACCGGTTTCCACCACCAGACCGGTGCTGGTACGCAGGCCTTCGTTCACCAGATGCAGGTGAATACCGGACGTGGCCAGCAGAGCCGGGATCGCCACGTTGTTGCGATCCATCTTGCGATCCGACACGATCAGGATGTTGGCACCGCTCTTCACGGCGTCTTCGGCTTCAGCCACCAACGACGCCATGCGAGCTTCAATACCTGCCGCGCCCCAGCTAGCCGGGTAACAGATATTCAGTTCGTGCGAGCGGAATTTGCCGCCGGTGTACTTGCCGATATAACGAATTTTTTCGATATCGTCGGCCGACAGCACCGGTTGCGACACTTCCAGGCGGATTGGGGGGTTGATGTCAGCCGGGTCCAGCAGGTTGGGCTTTGGACCAATAAACGACACCAGCGACATCACCAGATCTTCACGGATCGGGTCGATTGGCGGGTTGGTCACCTGCGCAAACAGCTGCTTGAAGTAGGAATACAGCGTCTTGGACTTGTTCGACAATACTGGCAGCGCCGAGTCGTTACCCATCGAACCAGTGCCTTCTTCGCCGTTCTTGGCCATCGGCTCCAGGATGAACTTGATGTCTTCCTGGGTGTAACCAAAAGCTTGTTGGCAATCGAGCACAGTCGAACAGGGCGCCTTCGGGATTTCCGTGGCGCTTTGAACTTCGTCCAGCTTGATACGAATCTTGCCGATCCACTCTTTGTACGGCTTGGAGTTGGACAGCGTGTTCTTGATTTCCTGGTCGTCGATGATGCGGCCTTGTTCCAGATCGATCAGGAACATCTTGCCTGGCTGCAGACGCCATTTTTTGTTGATGCGGCTATCGGCGATCGGCAGTACGCCAGATTCGGAAGCCATCACCACCAAGTCATCGTTGGTGACCAGATAACGCGCCGGACGCAGACCGTTACGGTCCAGCGTGGCACCAATCTGGCGACCATCAGTAAACGCCACGGCGGCAGGACCATCCCATGGTTCCATCATCGCGGCGTGGTATTCATAGAAGGCGCGACGGTTTTCGTCCATCAGCGTGTGTTTTTCCCACGCTTCCGGAATCATCATCATCACGGCTTGCGCCAGCGAATAACCGCCCATCACCAACAGTTCGAGCGCGTTGTCGAACGAGGCTGAGTCAGACTGGCCAGGATAAATCAGCGGCCAGACTTTTTCCAGGCTCTTGCCCAATACCGGCGAGCTGATGGCTTTTTCACGGGCGGTAATCCAGTTCACGTTGCCGCGCACGGTGTTGATTTCACCGTTGTGGGCAATCATGCGGAACGGATGCGCCAAGTCCCATGTCGGGAAGGTATTGGTCGAGAAGCGTTGGTGCACCAGTGCCAGCGCGGATACGCAGCGCGCATCGGCCAGATCGTTGTAATACACGCCCACCTGGTCAGCCAGCAGCAGACCTTTGTAGTTTACGGTGCGGGCGGAGAACGACGGCACATAGAACTCGTGGCCATGCGTGAGCTTGAGGCGGCGAATCGCGTGGCTGGCCGATTTGCGGATGATATACAGCTTGCGCTCCAGCGCATCGGTCACCAGCACGTCCGGGCCGCGGCCGACGAAAATCTGGCGAATCACCGGCTCTTTGGCGCGCACGGTCGGGGACATTGGCATGTCGCGGTTGACCGGCACATCGCGCCAGCCCAGCAGCACTTGCCCTTCCACGCGCACAGCACGCTCGATTTCTTCCTGACAGGCAGCGCGCGAGGCGGCTTCTTGCGGCAGGAAAATCATGCCCACGCCGTACTCGCCAAAGGCGGGCAGCGTGACGCCTTGTTTCGCCATTTCTTCGCGATACAAAGCATCGGGGATTTGAATCAGAATACCAGCGCCGTCACCTTGCAACGGATCGGCACCTACGGCACCGCGGTGATCCAGATTCTTCAGGATCAACAACCCTTGCTCGACGATCGAATGGCTCTTCTGGCCCTTCATATGGGCGACGAAACCGACACCACAGGCATCGTGTTCGTTAGCGGGATCGTACATCCCCTGTTGCTGGGGCATCACGTGATCCATCACGCTCTTTCCTTCTGGCTAAGCGCAGCCTGGTTTAACTAGAACCTCTAGTACCTCGGGCGCGCAGGTCAAAAAAGGCCGACATTGCGTCAGCCTCGGTCCAATTTTCGAATCATGACAGGGGTCGAGCGGCTGGTCCGGATCGCACGGAGCTAGCGTCGACTTGGCTGGCGGGGTAGCCAGCGCACGGTGCCTTGCGCGTTGGTATAACGCATTGCACAAAATGGCAATTATATTGCCAGAAATTGCGCCCCGATCAGAGGCATTTTTTCTAAAAAATGACAGAAATTAGTGCAAACACCCTGACGTTTGTCGGGAAACGCGATTTTGTTAGTGCACGGCCTTCGACTACATCGTTTTATGTATGCAGCGAGTCAGCCACGCATCAGCAAACTACACACCATATGCCACTGTGATTTTTACCTGCCAAGGCACAGGCTTGATAGGTATCAATGCACAGCTTCTTCCGGGTAATCATGATTCAATAATTGAGAATGATTCTTGAAACCGGAAATCACCCATGTGTCCGCTTTTCGATCTGCCGCTGCAAACGCCCGCTCGTGTATTAAAACTACATACTCCGGCCGAACTTACCCAACGTCTTTTTGCCATGGGATTACGCCCGGAGCGCGAGCTTACAGTACTCAGGCGCGGCTGGCTTGGCGGGCCGTTGCAAGTGCGAATTGGCAACACTGAACTGATGTTGCGCCGGGAACACGCCCGCGCCATTGAAGTCGAAATCTCCGCCCTGCCCATCCAGCGTAACGAGGCCTGATCATGAAACGGATCGCGCTCGTTGGCATGCCAAACACCGGCAAATCCACACTATTCAACCGTATCACCGGTGGCAATGCCCGCGTCGCCAACTGGCCGGGGCTCACGGTTGAATTGGCCACGCATCGTATTTTGCTGGGCGGCAGCATGGTGCAACTGGTCGATCTACCGGGTATTTATGATTTATCAGGCGGCGCTGAAGACGAACGCGTAGCGCAGGCGTTTCTGGCCAATACCGAACTGAGCGCCATTGTGGTGCTGCTGAACGCCACCCAACTGGATCGCCAACTCGCACTGGCTTTGCAATTGAAAGCCCTGGGCGCGCCGATGATTGTCGCGCTCAATATGACGGACGAAGCCAAACGCGCGGGCATCGTCATCGACTACGCCAGGCTATCGGCCCAACTGGGCTGCCCGGTATTGCCGATCTCGGCCAAACTGGGCCAGGGCGTGCCAGAACTGAAAACCGCCATCAGCCAGCACATTGCGCTGAACGGCGATATCCAGCTTGATTTCTCCAGCCTGCAAGCGGCTACGGCATTCCATGCCGAAGAAACCCGGCTGCATCATGCCTTTGTCTCCCGTCCGCCGACCATGCCGGCGAGCATGACCGAGAAACTGGACCGCTGGATTCTGCACCCGGCGCTTGGTTTGCCACTATTTATCTTGATGATGTTCATCTTGTTTCAGCTCACCTTTGCCATTGGTTCTCCGCTCCAGGATGCATTGGGCAGCGGCATGGACTGGATCAAACACACCTGGCTGGAACCCGCACTCGCCGGTGCGCCCGAATTTGTACGCGGCGCCTTGCTCGACGGGCTGTTCGACGGCGCGGGCACGGTGCTGACCTTTGCCCCGCTGATCTTCCTGTTTTTCTCGCTGATGGCGATCATTGAAGACTCCGGCTATTTTGCCCGCGCCGCCTTCATGATGGATGGCCTGATGAGCCGCCTGGGGCTGGATGGCCGTGGTTTTGTCATGCTGCTGATGGGCTTTGGCTGCAACGTGCCCGCGTTGATGGGCACGCGGGTGATCCGCGATCCCAACGCGCGCAAGCTGACCATGCTCACTATTCCGTTCTCGTTGTGTTCAGCGCGGTTGCAGATTTTTCTGTTTCTATCTTCGGCGCTGTTCACGCCAACGCAGGCGCCGTGGGTGTTGCTAGGGTTGTATCTAGCGAGCATCGTCATCGCGCTCGGTTCGGCCTGGGTCTTCCGCAAACGCTTTGCCTCCAGCGAGCCTTTTGCACTGGAATTGCCACCGTTCCGCATGCCGTTGCTAAGGCAGATTCGCGCTCGCGGCTGGGGCGAAACCCGTTCTTTCCTGCGCATGGCTTCGACCATGATTGTGGTTGGGGTATTGCTGGTGTGGTTCCTTACCCATTACCCATCGGAACACGCCAGCTATGCGGGGATGATTGCCAACGTGCTAGAGCCAGTCCTGACGCCGATTGGCATTCATTCCGAAATGTCGATTGCGTTGATTTTTGGTTTTGTCGCCAAGGAGGTCGTTCTGGGCGCGCTGTCGGTCATTACCGGGGTGCAGGGCGATGCACTGGCGCATCATCTGGCAGGCAGTATGGACCCGGTTTCGGCGATCTCGTTCATGCTGTTCACCCTGATCTACGTGCCCTGCGTGGCAACGGTTGCCACCATGCATAAAGAATCGAAAAGCGCCTGGTTCACGGCGGGGTCGGTGGTCTGGTCGCTAGGACTGGCATGGGTGCTGTGCTTTGTGTTTTACCAAGGCACGCGCTTGGTGACTGGCTGGTTGTAACGCTTGCTTGTCAGGCGAGAAAATTCGCAAGGTGGATTCGGCATAGCCAATCCACCTTATCGACATCTTCAATTGCTATCCCACTCGCCCTGTTTGGGCACTTCGCTCCACAGTTGCAAGCGCTTGGGCTCGCCGATGCGCATGGTTGGCTGAGCCAGCAACCAGTTCTCAAGCGCCATCCGCCGATAAACCAGTTCTTCCACGCTGACACCAATCAAACCCTGCAACAACGCGCCATGTTGCAACATGATTTCGCCGTCGTGGATCGGCGCGGTTGCCAGATAAACTTGTTCTTCCAGCACCAACACCCAGTAAACGCAGTCAGTTTCTTCTACCAGCGCCAGCGTACCGCGCGGTTGCTGTACCAGTTCGGCGGCCACCAGTTGGCCCACAGCCTGCAACCAGCGCCAGCTTTGCTCGGTTTGATCATCCGCACCATAGGGCGGGATATCTGTATTGATCGGGAGTTCGTTCAGGCGATCCATGTCTTGCCAGGAAAATAAAACATTCGAGAACCAGTCTGCGTTTGCTCGCTGGCACAGTCACTGCATGTGAATCACACGTCAGCTACTGCCACGTAATTGCAGTTCAAAGCCAAGGTCCAGTTGCCGTTGTGCTGGCGGAGCGTTGCCATCCATGAGTTGCAGCAACAACTTGGCGGCTTCCAGACCAACCCGATATCGCGGTGTTCGTACACTGGTCAGTGTGGGCGTCGCCCAAGCAGCCCCTTCCAGATCATTGAACCCGGTCACGGCCAGCTGCGACGGCACGGCGATGCCGGTGCGTTGGCACCCCGTCAGCACACCTAGCGCCAAGTCATCATTGCAGCAAAACACGGCATCGCACTCCGGGTGCTCACGGCGCAACACGTCCAGCATTTCCACGCCAAGGCCAATGCGGGATGGGCGCGGATTCAGATATTCCAGTTCCTGCGTATAACAACCTGCCCCTTGCAGCGCTTTGCGATAACCATCCAGCCGCTGCATCACTCGTGGATCAAGCCGCGCGCCAAAAAAGGCGATATGCCGATAACCCCGTGCCAGCAAATGCTCGGTGATCTGCCGCCCTGCTTCTTCCTGCGAGAACCCCACACACAAGCGCTCATTGCTGGGATCCAGCTCCATCATATGCACCGCCGGAATGCCGAGGCGCGCCAGCTGCGCACGCATTTGCGCCTGTTGCCGTGTGCCGGTCAACAGCACCCCGTCCGGCTTGTGCGATAGATAAGTGCGCAGCAGGCGCTCTTCTTTCTCGTCGTCATAGGCAGTGTTGCCAATCAATATCTGATAACCACGCGGATCAAGCACTTCATTGATACCCGCCAACGTGTCGATAAATACGGTGTTGGATAACGACGGAATCAGCACCGCCACCGTATGCGAGCGCGAGGACACCAGCGTGCGGGCTGAGCGATTGGGCACGTAGCCAAGTTCATCCACGGTGGCGAGGATTTGCGTGCGCACTTTTTCCGAGACCAGATCGGGCGCGTTAAGCGCACGCGACACGGTAATCGCACTTACGCCCACTTTGGCGGCCACATCATGCAAGGTCGCGGCGCGAGCGGTTTTTTGACTGGGTTTACGCGGCATGGTGCTTTTTGCTACTCAACATCCGGGGCTGGTTGTCCGGATGTCCATGTTTGAATCCTTTCAGGATACCGGATTTTTCCGGCGTCACCCCGCAGAGGCTCGCCCTATCGGGGTATTCATTTATTGTGACACCCTCCTCTGTTAACGTTAACATTACTCGCAATGTAGTCATGAAAATCTGACAACATTTGCCCTGCACCAACAACCAAAGCCATCCCAAGACCTGCGCTGGCACCACTGTCGGGCTGCGAAAACAATCGTGGTCCATACACTTCATTCTGGAGATCGATCATGTTGAACCTGAGACTGACCTTGTGTGCTGCCGCTGTCTTTGGCGTGAGCGCGTTAGCGGCGCAAGCGGCCGAAGTGGAAGTGCTGCATTACTGGACATCCGGCGGCGAAGCCAAAGCAGCGGGCGAACTAAAAACCATGCTCGAAGCCAAGGGCGACAAATGGAAAGACTTTGCCGTGGCCGGTGGTGCAGGAGAAAACGCCATGACTGCGCTGAAAACCCGCGTGGTCTCTGGCAACCCGCCTGCGGCAGCACAGTTGAAAGGCCCAGCCATTCAGGAATGGGGCGATCAGGGCGTACTGGTGTCGATTGATGATGTGGCCAAGGCCGACAACTGGGACAAAGTCCTGCCGCCGGTGGTGGCGAATGTCATGAAGTACAAGGGTCAATATGTGGCGGCCCCAGTCAACGTGCACCGTGTGAACTGGCTGTGGATCAACGCCGATGTACTCAAGAAAGCCAACGCCAAAGTCCCGACCACCTGGGACGAATTCTTCAAAACTGCTGATGCCTTGCAAAAGTCCGGCGTCACCGCCGTAGCCATTGGCGGGCAATCCTGGCAAGAGGCCGAATTGCTGGAAAGCGTCGCCCTGGGTGTGGGTGGCGCGGACTTTTACAAAAAGGCGTTTGTGAAGCTGGATCAAGCCTCGCTCAAGAGCGTCACCATGATCAAGGTGCTGGAAACCTACAAACGCATCAAGCCGTATACCGACAAGGCCGCCAATGGTCGTGACTGGAACCTGGCCACCGCCATGGTTATCAACGGCAAGGCCGGTATGCAGTTTATGGGGGACTGGGCCAAGGGCGAGTTCACGGTAGCGGGCAAACAAGCGGGCAAGGATTACCTGTGCGTGGCGGCGCCGGGCAGTGCGGGCTCGTATACCTTTAACGTAGATTCGTTTGCCTTCTTCAAGCTCAAAGACAAGGATGCGCAAAAGGGTCAGAAAGACCTGGCCCAGTTGCTGATGAGCCCGAAATTCCAGGAAGTCTTCAATCTATACAAGGGGTCGATCCCCGCGCGTCAGGGTATGGACTTGAGCAAGTTTGACGAGTGCGGAAAAAAATCCGCAGCCGACTTCAAAGCCGCAGCAGCCAAGGGCACGCTGGTACCGTCATGGGCTCATGACATGGCAATCTCGCCCGCAGTGGAAGGTGCCATCTATGATGTGGCCGCCCAATTCTGGAACGACGACAGCATGACTGCGCAAATGGCCGCTGAGAAAATTGCCGCTGCGGCGCAGACCAAATAAGCACTGACCGACTTGAGGGAAATTGGCCTGGCTACTACTCCAAGTGGCCGGGCCTCCTGTCCGTAACCATTCATTTGCGCCGCATGGCGCCATACCGGCCGCCAAGCCAAGCTCTTGATCTGCCAGCCATTCGGCAATCGTCGTAAGCAAACACCCCCAATCACGGTATAATCGGCTGTTTTGAATTTCTTCTGCAGCGATGAATCTGCTCGTACTCGGCGTCAATCACGAAACCGCTCCGCTATCGGTGCGGGAGCGGCTTGCCTTCTCGCCGACCGAATTGCAGACCGCGCTGCCAGGCCTCGTGGCGCAACCTGGCGTCATGGAAGCGGCCATCATCTCCACCTGTAATCGCACCGAACTCTACTGCAACGCCCACGATGGCAAGGCGTTGCTGGACTGGTACGCCGCCAATCGCGGCCGCAATCCGGATGAGTTGGGCAGCTATCTTTATCTGCATTCCGGCCAGGACGCCGCCAAACATGCTTTTCGCGTGGCAGCCGGGCTCGATTCAATGGTGCTGGGCGAAACCCAGATTCTGGGGCAACTGAAAGACGCGGAACGCCAGGCGCGTGAATCGGGCAGTATGGGTGTGCTGCTCAATGGCTTGTTCCAGCGCGCGTTCCAAGTCGCCAAAGATGTGCGCACACAAACGCGTATTGGTTCGGCATCGGTTTCTATGGCCGCCGCGGCAGTCAAGCTGGCCGAACGCATTTTTCCGTCAGTGGGCGAATGCAAAGTGTTATTTGTGGGCGCTGGCGAGATGATCGAACTGTGCGCCACTTATTTTGCCGCGCAAAAGCCTGCCCGAATCGCTGTGGCCAATCGCACCCTCGAACGCGGCGAACGGCTGGCACAAGAACATGGCGGCGACGCCATGTTGCTGACCGATCTGGCCGAGCGCCTGCATGAATTCGATATCGTGGTCAGCTCCACTGCCTCGCCACTGCCGGTGATAGGCAAAGGCATGATCGAGCGCGCCATCAAACTGCGCAAACATCGCCCCATTTTCATCGTTGATCTGGCCGTGCCACGTGATGTGGAGCCTGAAGCCGCCGAGCTGGCCGATGTCTACCTCTACACAGTGGACGATCTATCCGAAGTGGTCCGCCAAGGCGTGCATGCGCGCCAGGGCGAAGTGGTCGCCGCCGAAGCGTTGATCTCTGACCACGTGAGCGAGTTCAATCACTGGCTGGCCAGCCGCGAACTGGTGCCCACCATTCGCGATTTGCGCGACAACGCCGACCGCGCCGCCCGTAACGAACTGGCCCGCGCCAAGAAACGCCTGGCCGCAGGCGACAATCCGGAAGAAGTGCTGGAAAAACTCACCGCACAGCTATCCGCCAAATTTCTGCACGCCCCACTCGCTTCACTGAATGCCGCCTCTGGTGAGGAGCAAGCCGCGCTGGTCGTGGCCGCCCGCCGCCTTTTTCGCCTGCACGACGAGGAATAGCTGTGATGTCCCACTTTCAGACCGCCCGTTGGCAACAGGGCGCGTTTGAGGTCGACACCGACCCTGCGCGCCTGAATCTCAACCTTGAAACTGCTTATGACTTTATTGGCCGCCAATCCTATTGGGCCAAAGGTATGCCATTCGAGACATTCCATCGTTCGGTGCAAGGTGCCTTGTGCTTTGGCATTTACGAGGGCGAGCGCTTGGTGGGTTTTGCCCGCGTGATTACCGACGGCGCCACCATTGGCTATCTGGGCGACGTGTTTATCGATACCGAACATCGTGGCCAAGGTTTGTCCAAATGGCTGCTGCAATGCATACACACTCATCCGGACTTGCAAGGCTTGCGCCGCTGGATGCTGTTTACCGCCGACGCGCACGGCCTTTATGAACAATTTGGCTGGAAACCAGCGGCCCGTCCCGAGCGTTATCTGGAACGGTTAAATACGGACCCGTACAAACAATGAAACCTTCGATTCTCGCCAAACTGGCACAACTGGCTGACCGGCTGGAAGAAGTCGGCGCGCTGCTGGCTTCGGAAGAAGCCACGCGCGATATGAACCAGTATCGCAAGCTCACGCGTGAGCACGCCGAGCTGGAGCCGGTGGTGGCGCTGTATCACCAATTCAACCAGATCGAAGCCGATATCGCCGCGGCGCAAGACATGCTGACCGACCCGGACATGAAAGAAATGGCCGAGGAAGAGATCAAAGACGGCAAGCAAAAGCTGGAAACGCTGGAGCTGGACCTGCAAAAAGCCTTGCTGCCCAAAGACCCGAACGACGAGCGCAATATTTTTCTGGAAATCCGCGCCGGTACCGGTGGCGATGAATCGGCACTGTTCTCGGCCGATCTGTTCCGCATGTACAGCCGCTTTGCCGAGCGCAACCGTTGGCAGGTGGAGATCATGTCCGCCAGCGAATCCGACCTGGGTGGCTACAAGGAAATCATCGCCCGCATCGTCGGCTTTGGTGCGTATTCGCGGCTGAAATTCGAGAGCGGCGGCCACCGTGTGCAGCGCGTACCGGTAACCGAAACGCAAGGTCGGATTCATACTTCCGCGTGTACCGTGGCGGTAATGCCAGAGGCGGATGAGGCCGAAGAGGTCAACATCAACCCTGCTGATCTGCGTATCGACACCTTCCGCGCTTCAGGCGCGGGCGGGCAGCACATCAACAAAACCGACTCGGCCGTGCGCGTCACCCACTTGCCCACCGGAATTGTGGTGGAATGCCAGGACGACCGTAGTCAGCACAAGAACAAAGCCCGTGCGCTGGCCGTGCTGGCGGCACGCATCAAAGACGCGCAAGACCGCGAACGCCACGCCAAAGAAGCCGCCACGCGTAAAAGTCTGGTCGGCAGCGGCGATCGCTCCGAGCGCATCCGCACATATAACTTCCCGCAGGGGCGCATGACCGACCACCGCATCAATCTCACGCTGTACAAGCTGGATTCGATCATGGATGGCGATCTTGAAGAACTGACCCAGGCGCTGTCCAACGAGCAACAGGCCGAACTGCTGGCCCAACTGGCGGAATAACCTCGCTGCCGAGCGGCATCTCATACAAAAAACGGCGCGCTCGCGGGTGTGCCGTTTAGTCTTTTTACGCTGCTGATCGTTGATTTTTAAAACGAATCCGGTCAGGGCAACATGGCGATTTAGTATATAATCGCGTGCTTTCCAGGAAGGGTAGTTCATGCACGTTTTTTATGAAGAAGACGGTGGCTTCAAGGTCGCCACGGTCAAGGAATCGCAGCCAGCGAGCCTGATGGTAGAAGACGTGCGCGGCAAGCGCAGCAAGGTCAAGGGCGGCAATGTGCTGCTCAAGTTCGAGCGCCCCGGCCTGGATGAAATCCTGGTACAAGCCGAGCAATTGAGTACCGAGATCGATATCGATCTCTTGTGGGAAACCTGCGGTGAGCACGAGTTCGGCTTTGAAGAACTGGCCGCAGAATACTTCGGTGCCAACCCTTCCGCTGCCGCGCAGATCGCCGTGGTGCTGCGCATTGCCGCTTCGCCGATGTACTTCTACAAGAAAGGCAAAGGCCGCTACAAAGCCGCGCCGGAAGACAATCTGAAAGCTGCACTGGCCGGGCTGGTACGCAAGCAGCGCGAAGCCGAGCAAATGGCCGCCTGGCAAGCCGAACTGGCTGCCGGCAAATTGCCAGAAGCGTTTTTGCCGGTTCTGCCCAAGCTGCTGCATCGCCCAGACAAAAACACCATCGAATACAAGGCATTGGCTCAGGCTGCCGATGCGCTGCACACCAATACCACGCGTTTGCTGCAAAACGTCGGCGCTATCCCCGATGTGGCGGATTACTTCCTGCAAGGCTTCCTGCTGGAAACCTTCCCCAAGGGCCGCGATGCGGTGATGACCGAACCGGTGGTGACGCCGACCGATCTGCCGCTGGCCAAGGTGCAGGCGTTCTCGATTGATGACGTCACCACCACTGAAATCGACGATGCGCTCAGCCTGGTCAAGCTGCCCAATGGCAACTGGCAAGTGGGGATCCACATCGCTGCGCCAGTTTTGGGCATTGCGCCAGACAGCGAACTGGACAAGCAAGTGTTTGATCGTCTGTCGACCGTGTATTTTCCCGGCGACAAGATCACCATGCTGCCCGATGCCGCCGTGCAAGTGTTTACGCTGCAAGAAGGTGCCGCCCCTCGTCCTGCCGTGTCGATGTATCTGGAAGTTTCGCCCGGGTTCGACATTCTTTCGCACCGCTCTGTCGTGGAACTGGTGCCGATTGCCGCCAACCTGCGTCACGATCAGATCGAAGCACATTTCAATGAATTGACTGCCGGCAAGCAAGACGGCCCGGACTTCCCGTGGAAGGCCGAGCTGACCTTCATGTGGCGTCTGGCTGGTGAAATGGAAGGCCGTCGTGGTCGCGCCGATGACCCGAATGCGCCGGTGCGCATTGATTACAGCTTCTACGTGGATACGCTGGAAAACGGCGAAAAACGCGTGCGCATTCTGCCCCGCAAACGCGGCTCACCAATGGACAAACTGGTGGCCGAGATGATGATCCTGGTGAACAGCCAGTGGGGCAAGGATTTGAAAGAAGCCGAGATTGCCGCAATCTATCGGGTACAGAACAACGGTCGTGTACGCATGACCACACAACCAGGCCCGCATATCGGTCTGGGTGTTGAATATTACGCATGGTCTTCTTCGCCGCTGCGCCGGGCGGTGGACTTTGTGAACCAGCAGCAACTGATCGCGATGATCAACGGTACCAAGCCGCGCTTTCAGAAAAACGATGCCGAGCTGTTTGCGGCCATTGGTTCGTTCGATACCGCCTATGCGGCCTATGCGGACTTCCAGGACAAGATGGAGCGTTACTGGTGCCTGCGCTATATGGAGCAGGAAAACATCAAGGAATTCTCCGGTTCCATCATCAAAGAGAACCTGGTTCGCGTCGACGGCATGCCGTTGGTACTGCGCGTACCGGGTCTGCCGGAATTACCGGCAGGTTCCACAGTCGTACTACAACGCCTCAAGACAGACTGGCTGGAATTGAATCTGGATTGCCGTCTGGCCACGATGTAAGACCGGGAACCGAACCAACATGCAACAGAAAAGACCGCTCAACCGCTACCTGCCGATCCGCTTTGCCAATGGCGAGCAGATCCGGCAGTTTTCCAAGCCCTGCGTGCGTTGCGGACACATGCTCAATGCCAAAGACATGATGGGCGTGGCGCGTTTGCTGGACGACAGTCTGGCCATCGCCGCCAAGGCACAATGTCCCAAGTGTGGTGAAACCTTTGGCGTTGCTTGTCGCATCGACAATCACAAACGTGTCACGCGTGTGGTGATGCCGGAATTTCTGTTCAGCTGGTTCCTGCGCAATTTACCGGTGCAGGCGCGCGAGCGCGAAGCCGAACAGGCACGCGCCAACGAGGCCAAAACCGAAACCACCGACACCATCCCGGCTCCGGCAGCACCGACACCGCGCGAAGTCATTCGCGCCGATGAAAGCGTTGGCAGCTATCAGGGCAAAGTGATTCCGGCGTGGGTGAAGGTGGATGGCCGGCAATTGGCATTTGACCGGATCGCGCTGAACGCCCGGCCCGGCCCTGGCGAGTTTTTGCTGGATGAATGCCTGGTGTATCGCGGCTGATTCGCCCGAAATGTCTGAAACTGCCAATGCGCAGCGCAATATTTGCGACTTATAATCGCAGCCTCACAAGTGATGTCGGAGTTATTTCATGTACCGCAGCATGCTCAAGTCCAAGATTCATCGCGTTACCGCCACGCATTCCGAACTGCATTACGAAGGATCGTGTGCCATCGATGAAGACTTGCTGGACGCGGCCAATGTGCGCGAGTTTGAAGAAGTCACCATCTGGAACATCAACAACGGTGCGCGCTTCTCTACCTACGCCATCAAGGGTGCGCGCGGTTCCGGCATCATTTCGCTGAATGGTTCTGCGGCTCGCCAGGCGCAAGTGGGCGATCTGCTGATCATCGCCACCTTTGCCCAGTATGACGAAGCCGAACTGGCCAGTCACAACCCGTCACTGGTGTTTGTGGATGCGCAGAACAAGATCGCCAGCATCAAGCACGGCACGCCCACGCAAGAAAACTGAGCGACCTTGATCGCTGGTTCAAGCATCATCTGAAGCCCCGTTCCCGCAGCGGGGCTTTTGCTTTTGGCCTGACCTCAAACCGCTTGGGTCGATTACCGATCAGGCTTGTCGTAATATGCCCCTCTCAACATTCTGGAACTGACCATGTCCGCTAGCCAGGTTCGCGACTATCTCTTGTCGCTACAACAAAACATTGTCGCCACGCTGGAAAACCTGGATGGCCACACCTTCCGCCATGATCAATGGGATCGCGAAGAAGGCGGTGGCGGTATTTCACGGCTGGTGGAAGATGGCGGTTTGATTGAACGCGGTGGCGTCAATTTCTCGCACGTATTGGGCAAGACACTGCCGCCCTCCGCCACCGCGCATCGCCCGGACCTGGTTGGTCGCGCCTGGGAAGCCATGGGCGTATCGCTGGTTATTCACCCGCGCAACCCTTATGTGCCCACGGTCCACATGAATGTGCGGCTGTTCCGGGCCTACGCCGAGGGCCAGGAAGATGTGTTCTGGTTTGGCGGCGGCATGGATCTGACGCCCTATTACGGCTTTGAAGAAGACGCCCACCACTTCCATCAAACCTGCCATGACGCCGTCGCGCCATTCGGGCCGGACTACTACCCCAAATACAAAGCCTGGTGCGACAAGTATTTCTTCCTCAAACATCGCAACGAACCGCGTGGCATTGGTGGGTTGTTCTTTGATGATTTGTCCGAACTGGGTTTTGAGGGCGGTTTTGCCTTTATCCGCGCGGTAGGTGACGCGTTCCTTGAGGCTTACGTGCCGATTGTGGAACGCCGCCGCGAGTATCAATACGGCGAACGGGAACGCGACTGGCAAGCCTACCGCCGCGGCCGTTATGTCGAGTTCAACCTGGTGTGGGATCGTGGCACGCTGTTTGGCCTGCAGTCGGGCGGGCGTACCGAATCAATCTTGATGTCGATGCCGCCGATTGTGAAATGGCGTTATGACTGGCAACCGCCGGTAGATTCGCCAGAAGCGCGCTTGCACACGGACTTCCTCACTGCACGGGATTGGCTGGGGTTGGGACCAACCGCAGCGTAGGCCGGCATCAAACGCAAACCCCGTAGCCCGGATGGAGCATAGCGGGAATCCGGGGTTGCAATGCCTCAACAAGCCACCCAGCCCTGGTTTGGTTAACATCGCCCCCGGATTCCCCCTTGCGCTTCATCCGGGCTACATACATCTGCATGAGGTGGCATAAAAAAAACAGGCCGTCTAAACGGCCTGTTTTTATTGGTGGCGCAAACTCGCCAATTCCGATCAAAACCCGACTACTTGCGGCTGATAGCGCGCCAGCCAATATCGGTGCGGTGCTGCGCACCATCAAACTGAATACCCGACAGCAATTCATAGGCACGTTTTTGCGCGGCTTTGAAGGTCTCACCAAACGCGGTCACACACAGCACGCGGCCACCGCTGGTCATTGGCTGGCCTTCGGCGTTTAACGTGGTGCCGGCGTGGAATACGTGGCCATCGTCAGTTTCAGCTGGCAAGCCAGAGATCACGTCGCCGGTGCGCGGGGCATCCGGATAATTGGCCGAGGCCATCACCACGCCCAGCGCCACGCGACGATCCCATTCCACCTCGGCTTGGTCCAGCGTGCCTTCAACCGCGTGCTCGACCAGATCAACCAGATCGCTCTTCAAGCGCAGCATGATCGGCTGGGTTTCTGGATCGCCCATGCGGCAGTTGAATTCCAGTGTTTTGATGGAGCCATCGGGGCTGATCATCAAACCGGCATACAGAAACCCGGTATAGACAATGCCATCGCGCGCCATACCTTGCACGGTGGGCAGAATCACCTCGCGCATGGCGCGGGCATGGATTTCTGGTGTCACCACGGGCGCCGGGCTGTATGCGCCCATGCCACCGGTATTGGGGCCTTCGTCGCCGTCTTTCAGGCGTTTGTGATCCTGGCTGGAAGCCAGCGCCAGCACATTCTTGCCATCCACCATGACGATGAAACTGGCTTCTTCGCCAGTCAAAAACTCTTCGATGACCACGCGGGCACCGGCGTCACCCAGCTTGTTGTCCGACAACATGGCGTCGACGGCTTCATGCGCTTCGGCCAGCGTCATGGCAACCACTACACCCTTGCCTGCAGCCAAGCCATCAGCCTTGATCACGATCGGCGCGCCTTTGGCATCAATATAAGCATGAGCCTTGGTGGCATCGGCAAAGGTTTCGTATTCGGCAGTCGGGATGCCGTGGCGCTTCATGAACGCCTTGGCGAAATCCTTGGAGCTTTCCAGTTGGGCCGCCGCTTTGCTTGGCCCGAAAATCTTCATGCCGCCTTTGCGAAAGGCATCGACAACACCTTTGGACAGCGGCGCTTCCGGGCCGACTACGGTCAGTTGCACTTGCTCGCGCTTGGCAAAGGCCAGCAACACCTCAATGTCGGTGATTGGCACGTTAGTCAGGTTGTGTTCCAGCGCAGTGCCAGCATTGCCCGGTGCGACAAAAACCTTGCCCACGCGCGACGATTGCGACAGCTTCCAGGCCAGCGCGTGCTCACGACCACCATTGCCAATTACAAGAACATTCATTCTGTATTTCCCGATTATTCGAATTCGTAGCGACTGAAAAAGAACGCCACGTTGCCATTGTTAACGCCACCCATGCTGGGAATAAACGTACCCATAACCGATACCTGGCGATAGCGGATTACCGCCACTGGCAGCACGATCGGGAACGGGATACCGCCAAAAATATCGCGGCGTGAGGTCAGCCCCACCGTATACCCGCCACCCAGCGACAAACCACCCAGCACCGGATCGGTAAACCACAGGCCGGCGTAGCCAACCATCAGTTCCGGGTTCTTGTGCGAATCCGAGAAGATCATACCCAGCACCAGATCTTCGTTGCCGTTTTCGTCCACCACGTGCTTGCCGTAACCGCCGCCCCAGCCCCACTGGTTCAGTGCGTTAAGCTTTTCTTCGGTGTATTTGCTTGGATCATGCCAGGTGTAACCCGAAACATAAATGTCCGATTTGCCATTCTGGGCTACATCGGAAACGTGCGCACAGGCTTGATTTAACCAACTCCCCATTCCAGTGCAATCTATGGCTGACGCAAAAGGCGCGATCAGACTAAAGGTCAAGGCAGCAAGCGTTTTTTTCATGAGAAATAGTTTGTTGGTTATTAAATGGTGCGGCGCGACATAAGCCCGTGGCAAAGATGCTACCGCGAGCCACGACCCCAAAAAAGTGGCCAGACAATTACCGCACGAGCAAGCAAGCCGCAGTTCATGGCGGACCACCTGCTCTGTCTGAGCCGGACAACGCGCATTGCGGCGGTTGTCGGCTCAGACCTTTCAAAGGTACTGCGCAATACAACGCGCCAGATTAATGGCGGAAATGACGGATGCCGGTGAGCACCATTGCAATGCCATGCTCATCTGCGGCGGCGATGACTTCTTCGTCACGCACCGAACCGCCCGGCTGGATGATCGCGGCCACGCCGTTTTCGGCAATGACATCAACGCCATCACGGAACGGGAAGAACGCATCAGACGCGGCCACCGAACCACGCAGTTCCAGACCGGCGCTGCGTGCCTTGATGGCAGCGATTTTGGTCGAATCCACACGGCTCATCTGACCTGCGCCAATACCCAGTGTCTGGCCCTTGCCGCAGAACACAATCGCGTTGGATTTCACAAACTTGGCAACACGCCATGCAAACAGCATGTCTTTCAGTTGCGCATCAGTCGGAGCCTTTTTGGTCACGACTTTCAGATCAGCCAGGGTCAGGGCATGGACATCCGGTGTTTGCACCAGCAACCCACCACCAACGCGCTTGACGTCAAATCGGTTGGCACCGTTTTCGATTGGCACCGACAAAACACGCACATTCGGCTTCTTGGCCAACAACGCCAGCGCTTCAGCGGTATAGGCTGGCGCGATCAATACTTCCAGGAACTGAGCTGCAACAGCTTGTACGGTGTCGCCGTCCACTTCACGGTTGAAGGCGATGATCCCGCCGAAAGCCGAAGTCGTGTCGGTGGCAAAAGCCAGGCGATAGGCCGAGAAAGTATCTGCGCCAACTGCCACGCCGCACGGGTTGGCGTGCTTGACGATGACACATGCCGGCTCTTCAAACTGCTTGACGGCTTCCCACGCTGCATCGGAATCCGCAATGTTGTTGTACGAAAGTTCTTTGCCCTGGAACTGGTGATAACTCGCCAGGCTACCGGCAGCCGGGTCCAGATCGCGGTAGAAGGCAGCCGCTTGGTGCGGGTTCTCGCCGTAACGCATGTCTTGCACTTTGGCGAATTGCAGGTTCAGCCGATCTGGCCACACTTTCTTTTCGCCATTGGCGGCCAGCGCGGTCAGGTAATTGGAGATTGCACCATCGTAGGCCGCGGTATGGCTGAACGCTTTCTTGGCCAGATTGATGCGGGTGGCCAGGCTCAAGCTACCGTTACCGGCTTTCAGTTCGGCAACCAGCGGGGCGTAATCTTCGGCGTCGGTCACAATCGCCACGTGTGCGTGGTTCTTGGCAGCGGAACGGACCATGGCCGGACCACCGATGTCGATGTTTTCGATGGCATCTTCAAAGGTGCAATCCGGACGGGCGATGGTCGCTTCGAACGGGTACAGGTTCACGCACACCAGATCGATATTGCCGATGTCGTGTTCAGCCATTTTGGCCACATGAGCGGGCAGATCACGACGACCCAGAATGCCGCCGTGAATCTTGGGATGCAGCGTCTTGACGCGACCATCCAGCATTTCGGGAAAACCGGTGTAATCGGCGACTTCTGTCACTGGCACATTGTTGTCTGCCAGCAGTTTGGCTGTGCCGCCGGTAGAAAGGATCTGAACGCCAAAGCCCGCCAGGGCTTGTGCAAATTCCAGAACACCGGTTTTGTCGGAGACGCTGATCAGCGCGCGCTTGATGGTGGTCATTGCTGTTTTTTCCTGATGCCCAAGAGGGGGTGTAAATCACTAAAAACAAAACACAGTGGAACCGTACTAGCGATACGACTGTTAAAGCATGTCGTACGTCTGTAATTTTTTGCGCAGCGTATTGCGATTGATCCCCAGCACCTCGGCGGCACGAGTCTGGTTTCCGGCAACGTGGGTCAGCACCAGCTCCAGCAAGGGTTTTTCCACGCGGGCGAGCACCATGTCGTACAACGCGCACGGCGCCTCACCGTCCAGATCCTCAAAATATTGTGCAAGCGAGGCCCTGATCGACTCGGCGATGGGATCTTCATCCTGCGTAATTACGCAAGTTGCTGGCTGGTTCATTATTGCTTTCCCTGAAACTACCCCTAAGTCTTGTCGCTCGGGGCTTGATTGTGTGTTGTTTGTGCGGACTGCCGATTTGATAGTGCGGCGTTGGGTCGGCGCCTTATCGCCGACCACCCTTGTCTGCTTGCCTTGCTATCGACTCATGCTGCCTGCAAATCGTCCTTGCCATCCTGATCTGATACGGCCACCTCATAAATCAGGCGCTCGCCCAGTGAAGCCAAACCATCAAAATAGTGCTGTACGGCAGCATGCTGTGCGCTGGTCGAATCCAGTTGGTACATGGCTTGCCGAAACGCGTTGCCGTCGTGCAAACCCTTGGTATACCAGGCGATATGCTTGCGGGCAATGCGGCAACCGGAATACTCACCATAAAACGTGTAAAGCTCGTCAAGGTGTTGTAATAAAACACTACGAATTTCAACAACCTGCGGCGGCGGCAACATGTCGCCGGTCGCCAGATAATGTGCAATTTCGCGGAACATCCACGGCCGCCCCTGCGCGGCCCGGCCGATCATGATGGCATCGGCCCCGGTGGCCTCAAGTACGGCTTTCGCCTTTTGTGGCGTATCGATGTCGCCATTGGCAATCACCGGTATGCGCAGCATGTGCTTCACTTCACGGATCAGCTCATAGCGGGCTGCGCCGTTGTACATGTCTTCCCGCGTGCGGCCATGCAACGCCAAGGCCGCAATACCAGCCGATTGCGCCCGCTCGGCCACGCGTAAAACATTCTCTTCACCGTTGCAAAAACCCAACCGGGTTTTCAGCGTCACCGGCACATCTACCGCAGCAACCACCGCGTCCAGAATCTCGCCCACCAGCGCTTCGTCTTTCAACAGAGCCGAACCCGCCAGTTTGTTGCATACCTTCTTGGCCGGGCAGCCCATGTTGATATCGATAATCTGCGCGCCCAGTTCTACGTTTAATTTGGCCGCCTGCGCCATCATGGCCGGATCAGAACCTGCAATCTGCACGGCAATAGGACCAGGTTCGCCCGCATGATCCATCCGGCGGCGGGTTTTTTCGTTACTCCACAGCGCGTTATTGGCCGTAATCATCTCGGACACGGCATAACCGGCCCCGAAATGGCGACATAACTGGCGAAATGGCCGATCCGTCACCCCCGCCATGGGCGCAACGAACAGATTGTTTTGTAAGGAAAAAGGGCCGATCTGCATAGGAACCGCGGTCGCAGAAAAGGCCGGAATTCTACCGCCTGCTTAAATTTTGGGCAACCGAAAGTGCGTCAACGGCATAGCAGTACAGTCGCATATACGGCATATATCCAGCCTGAATGCAGTCTGCCCAGACCCCCTCTACCAGGATGTCTCAACCGTTTGGCAGGAAACACTTTTCGTGCGCCAGCCAGCAGCTCACAGCCCTGCCTTACGCCTCGCATAAAATCATTTGTAACGTTTATTTACGCAACGGCCGAAATTGCGGTTCAAAATCGCCACAAAACATGACTCACGTGCAATCAAGTCATGCCCGTCCACCTACCGAATTGAGTACAACCTGCCATGAGCCAACGCCGCCCTGCCGCCCGCCACTCTCTGTACGCCTACGCCTGGGACCTGGCCGGACGCGACACCCGCAGCACTGTGGATGAAATTCTCGATCTGGGCGTAGATGGCCTGAGTCTGGCGGCCAGTTATCACGCCGGCAAATTCCTGCGCCCACGTGTTAGCGGGCCGGGCAAGGTGTATTTCCCGGAAGACGGCACTATTTACTTCAACCCGCAGCCCAGCCGCTACCGGGCGATCCAGCCCAAGCCGCACTCCAGCGCCGCCATGCGCCAGGTGGCCTATGACCTGGCCAGCGATGGCCGTTTACCTTTGTCGGCGTGGACTGTGCTGTTCCACAACACCCGCCTGGGTGAAGCTCACCCGGAGTTGACGGTAAAAAACGCGTGGGGCGATGGCTATGTGTACGCGCCCTGCCCGATGCAACCGGCGCTGGCTGATTACGCCGTCGACCTGAGCAACGACCTGGCTCGCACGCTGCCATGGCAAAGTTTGACGCTGGAGTCGCCAGGCTGGACGCCCTTCGCCCACGGCTACCATCACGAATTTGCACAGGTTCGCAGCAATCTGTGGCTGGATACCATGCTCGGCCTGTGTTTTTGCGATGCCTGCCAGAGCAATGCGCGCCAGCAAGGCATTGATGCCGCCGGACTGGCCAGCCGTATTCGCACACGGGTAGATGGTTACCTCGCCGGCCCCGCCGACGCGGCCGCAGATCAAGCCAGCGCGTGGCTCACCGCCGATTTGCTGGAAGACCAGGAACTGGCGGCGTTTATTCGCATGCGCCAGAACTACGTGACACAACTGGTCGCCCGCATCCGCAGCGAAATCCCCGCAGAAGTGGCGCTATACATCATCCCCACCGTGCAACGCCCCACCGCGCAAACCTGGCTGGAAGGCAGCGACCTGAAAGCACTGGCCTTTGCCGCCGATGGTATCGAAGTACCGTTCTACGAGCCTGATGCTGGTCGCGTTGTTGCCGACGCCGTCGACACCGTGCGCCGCGTGGGTGACGCCAGCCGCGTACGCGGCATTCTGCGGCCAGGGGTTCCAGATCTGGGCGATGGTGCCCAAACCGGGGCTGCACTGGACGGCTTGCGTGGGCAAGGGATTGAGCATGTTGGTTTCTATAATTACGGGATGTTGCGAGGTGGTGCGTTGGCTGGGTTGCGCGGGGTTTTGAAGGCGCGGAAGTGAGTGTGGCTGTGGCCTGTAAAAGCTTGAGTGCCTTCGGCACGGGGTTTAAAAGCGTTTGATACCCCGGCCCCCCCCCGGGTATCAAACGCCTTTCACATCCGTGCCAAAGGCGCTAATTAAGTACAGTTTTTCTGTTTAGTCCGCTTAACCATGCTGGTTGCCCGCGTATCCAGGAATCCCCTCGCACCAAAAAAACCACCTCCTCATGATACGATTACCCCTCAAACAACCTCCCCCTTGTTGACACACCATGAGCCGCTTCTGGAGTCCCATCGTCCAAACGCTCACCCCGTATGTACCGGGTGAGCAACCCAAGATCACTAACCTGATCAAGCTCAACACCAACGAAAACCCGTTCGGACCGTCGCCCCGTGTGCTGGAGGCCATCAAGGCTGAAACCGCCGATACGTTGCGCCTGTATCCGGACCCGAATGCTGATCGCCTCAAGCAGACCATTGCGGCGTATCACGGCATTGCGGCCAATGAGGTGTTCGTCGGCAATGGCTCGGACGAGGTGCTGGCTCATGTGTTCATGGCACTGCTCAATCATGAGAAACCACTGCTGTTCGCGGATATCACCTATTCGTTTTATCCGACCTATTGCAGCCTGTATGGCGTGAAGCACCGCGTCGTGCCGCTGGATGAAAACATGCGCATTCGCCTGGCCGATTACGACCAGGAATGCGGTGCAATCATCATTGCCAATCCCAATGCGCCCACCGGCATTTTGTTGAGCACCGCCGAAATCGAATTGCTGTTGCAGGCGCATCCAGATGTCGTGGTGGTGGTGGATGAAGCCTATGTGGACTTCGGTGGCGAAACGGTGATCCCGCTGATCAAGCGCTATCCAAACTTGCTGGTGATTCACACCTTGTCCAAGTCGCGCTCGCTGGCTGGGCTGCGCGTGGGTTTTGCGGTGGGTCATCCAGAGCTGATCGAGGCGCTGGACCGGGTCAAGAACAGCTTTAACAGCTATCCGCTGGACCGACTGGCGATTGCCGGTTCGGTTGCGGCAATTGAGGACGAGAGCTACTTCCGCCGCACTTGTCAGGGCGTGATTGATACGCGGGAAAAGCTGGTCGCCGGATTGAAGCTCTTGGGCTTTGACGTATTGCCCTCCGCCGCCAATTTCATCTTTGCCCGGCATCCGCAACACGATGCCGCGACGCTGGCCGCCAACCTGCGGGCCAAGGCAATTCTGGTGCGTCACTTCAAGCAAGAGCGGATTAACCAGTATTTGCGGATCAGCATTGGTACCGATGCCGAATGCGAAGCGCTGGTAGACGCCTTGCAGCAGATCATCGCCCAATAAACCAGCTTTGCAAATTACGCCAAAACCGATCCCGACTTACAGCGGGATCGGTTTTTTTTAATGCGCCGCATGGCACGTTTGCGCGTTCCGTTTCAAGCCTAGTTCCAATTTGGCGACACCCCAAGCGCCGCGCTTGCGGCATCCGGCGGCGAAGGCTAAGGTTCGCAAAAAACGATCATACGGAAAAACCCGAATGCCGCTCATTATCTTCTTCGCACTGATCGCAGTTGTACTGGTGTACTTTGTGATGCTTTACAACAACCTCGTCGCACTCAAACACAACATTAGCCGGGCCTGGTCCAACATCGACGTCCTATTGAAGCAACGGCATGACGAACTGCCCAAGCTGGTGGAAACCTGCAAGCACTACATGCAATTTGAAAGCGAAACGCTGGAAAAAATCATGCTGGCGCGCAACGGTGTAGCGCAAGCCCGTGAGAAACACGATATCCCCGCGCTGGGCGTAGCCGAGCAACAATTGCGCACCGGTCTTGGTTCTTTGTACGCCACCGTTGAGGCATATCCGGAATTGCGCGCCAATATGCAATTCCAGAATCTGGCCGGGCGTATTACCCAACTTGAAAACGATATTGCTGACCGGCGCGAGTATTACAACGACTCGGTCAACATCAATAACGTGCGCATTGAACAATTCCCTGATGTCATCGTCGCCAATGCGTTCCACTTTCAGCCAGCCCAATTGCTGGAATTTGATTCCCACGAAAAGCAGGATGTCTCGGTTGGCGCGCTGTTTCAGCGCTGATCGCCCGCTCTACTCACAAGTTGTTCTCTCATGATTGATTTGTTCAATCTGCAACTGCCCAACCTGCGCCGTTTGAGTTTTGGCGCAGGCTTGCTGGCGATCGAACTGATGGCGCTGTGGGTGGCTTTCCTCACCCATAAACCCCGCAATTTTACGCTGGCCCTGGGCTTGATCGCCGTCTCATCGCTGATTGCGTGGGTGCATCATCGCCGCCGTTATCGCTTGCTGTCCGACACGCCGGTAGCGCGCATCGCCTCTGCGCCTCAGGGTTATGTGGAAATCGCCGGGCACGCGCAGGCGCTGGACGACGGTTCACTGATTTGCCCAGGCACCGGCATGCAGTGCGTGTGGTATCGCGTTGACATCGCTGAACTGCAAAGCGGCGCCAATAACCGTGACAGTTACGTGCACCAGCAGACGCTGGAAAGCGATCACGGCTTTCTGATCAGCGACGGCAGTGGCCGCTGCCTGATTGATCCGGATGCGGCAGAAATCACTACCGAAAAAACCGTGACCCACGATGGCAAGCAGCGCTATACCGCGTGGACTATCCGTGCCGGCGACGCCATATATGCCTTGGGCGAGTTTGTCTCGGTACGCGACCAGCCAGCGGACTTCCGGTTGGCGGTATCGCTCAAACTGGCCGACTGGAAACGTGATCAACACGATCTGCTGCGCCGGTTTGATACTGATCGCAATGGCCAGATCGACCCGCAAGAGTGGGATAAGGCGCGTAGTGCAGCCGAAGCAGAAGTCAGCCAGGAAATTGCCGAACTGCAAAACACCACGCCCACCAATGTGATGCGCGCCTGCCAGGACGGCCGCCCGTTTCTGGTTGCCACCGAAGACCCCGCCACCGGTGCGCGGCGACACCGGATCTGGTCGTGGGTGCATCTGGCGCTGGTCGTGCTGGGGCTGCATTTCATGCTCTACCTGCCGCGGCATCCGCACTTGATCCCCAGTGTCTTCCAGGCAGGCGCGACTACCATTTACGCCCCGGCGCCAGATGACGATACCCCCTGAGCGGGCCGGGCCCTTCGCCACATAGCCACACACGCGTACAATCGCGCTTTATCCCCACCCGCTAACGATCCCATCGCATGCGCATCGCTCTTGCCCAAATCAATTCCGTCGTCGGCGATCTGGCTGGCAATCTCGATCTGATCCTCGCCGCTGCGACTGAAGCGCGTAAACAAGGCGCGGATATTCTGCTCACGCCAGAACTCGCGCTTACCGGTTATCCACCAGAAGACTTGTTGTTGCGCCCAGCGTTTCTGGCGGAATGCCGCAAAGCCATTGGCCGCTTGATTGATGAAGTCGATGGCATCACGCTGGTCATCGGCCACCCTTTCGCCAGCGGCGATGAGCGCTTTAACTGCGCCACCGTCATCCGCGACGGCCATTTGCTGGGCCGCTACGAAAAGATGCTGCTGCCCAACGATGAAGTGTTCGACGAAGTTCGCTACTTCACGCCCGGCGCACAAGCTTTGGTGTTCGAGCAAAATGGCGTCAACGTTGGCGTGGCCATTTGCGAAGACGTGTGGGATATCGACCCGGCCAGCGCCGCCCGTGAAGAAGGCGCCGACCTGTTGCTGGTGCTCAATGCATCGCCATTTCACCTGAACAAGCAAGCCACTCGCCACGAAGTACTAGCCCAGCGTGTGGAAGAAACCGGCATGCCGGTGGTTTACGTGAATCTGGTCGGCGGCCAGGATGAACTGGTGTTTGATGGCCATTCGTTCGCGCTGAATCGTGAAGGCAAGCTGGTGGCCCAACTGCCACCGTTTGAATCAGCCCTGCAAGTCGTCGAATTCAAAAATGGCGATCTGCAACCGGCCAGCATCACGACAGAACTGAGTGTCGAGGCCAGCGTCTGGCAGGCATTGGTCACCGGCGTGCGGGACTATATTGGCAAGAATCGCTTCCCTGGCATTTTGCTGGGTTTGTCGGGCGGGATCGACTCCGCCGTGGTGCTGGCGATTGCTTGTGACGCGCTCGGCGCGGATAAAGTCCACGCGGTAATGATGCCGTCGCGCTACACCGCCGATATCTCCGTAAATGACTCGCGCGAAATGATCCAGCGTCTGGGCTGCAAGTATTCCGAGATTGAAATCTGGCCGATGTACGAAGCATTTATGGCTGGGTTGGCTGACGAATTTACCGGCCTGAAAGAAGACACCACCGAAGAAAACCTGCAAAGCCGGATTCGTGGCACTTTGCTGATGGCGCTGTCGAACAAGGGCGGCAAGCTGGTGCTCACCACGGGCAATAAATCCGAGATGACCACCGGTTATGCCACCTTGTACGGCGATATGGCGGGTGGCTTTGCGGTACTGAAAGACGTGGCCAAAACGCTGGTTTATCGCTTGGCCACATGGCGCAATACGGTGAGTGAGGTCATCCCGGAACGCATCATCACGCGCCCGCCTTCAGCCGAGCTGCGCCCGGACCAGAAAGACGAAGACAGCCTGCCGCCGTATGAAGTGCTCGATGCCATTCTGCAAATGTATGTCGAAGAAAATCTGAGCAAAGCCGATATCGTGGCGCGCGGCTATGCCACGGCCGATGTCGAACGCGTGGTACATCTGTTGAAAATCAACGAATACAAACGCCGCCAGGCACCGGTTGGTCCACGTGTGACAAATCGCGCCTTCGGCAAAGACTGGCGCATGCCGATCACGCATCGCTTTACGCTGTAACCGCACACCAGCAAAGAGGGGACGATATTTCGGCCCCTTCTTTTTGGCACCCCAATTCCATTCATCCCTTTGAGCACTAGAGCCTGTTATGACCACACCAGTTCTGATCCTGCCTGGCATTTCCAACTCTGGCCCGCAACACTGGCAAACGCTGTGGGAGAACCGCTTTCCCAATTTCAAGCGAGTACAACAAAGTGAATGGGAAGCGCCCGAATGCGCAGACTGGATTGCCAATCTGGACCAGGCTATTGCTGCGTGCGCCGAGCCACCGGTCCTGGTTGGGCACAGCGCCGCGTGCACGCTGATCGGCAAATGGGCTGAACAACATCAGCGCCCGGTCAAAGGGGCGTTACTGGTTGCGCCCAGCGATACTGAAGCTGCGAGCTATCCGGTTGAACCCACCGGTTTTCAGCCGATGAGCACCGCGAAACTCCCCTTCCCCTCAATCGTGGTCGCCAGTAGTAACGACGAATACGTCACCATTGAACGCGCCCGCCAATTTTCCAGCAACTGGGGCAGCGATCTGGTGGAGATTGGCGCATACGGCCATATCAACGGCAACAGCGGTTTGGGTGAATGGGCGCAGGGTCTGGCCTTGTTGAAGCATCTGACCGACTGATTCGCCAGGGCACTGGCTGTGCCTGCCGGAGATGACAAACGCAACGGCGCTGATATACTCCTGTCTCTTTCGCAGGAAAGAAACCCATGTTCGGCATCCACAGCCTTACCCTGTTTGTGATCTCCGGCCTGTTACTCAATATCACCCCCGGCCCTGACTCCCTCTACATTGCCACCCGCAGCGCCACGCAAGGCTTTCGCGCCGGATCAGCCGCAGCTTTGGGTATCGGCGCTGGCACCATGGTGCATATCCTGGCTGCAGCATTTGGCTTGTCGGCCATTCTGGCGACCTCGGCCGCAGCATTCACCATCGTTAAATTGATCGGCGCGGCGTACTTGCTGTATGTGGGCATTGGCATGCTGCGCAGCCGTCGCAAGGCGCAAACGAATGGGGATGCCACACATGTGATCCCGCCTATTCCCGCCGCACCGCTGTGGACCATCTTTCGGCAAGGCTTCTGGACTAACATACTCAACCCCAAAGTGGCGCTGTTCTTTCTGGCCTTTGTGCCGCAATTCATCTCGCCCGATGCACCGAATAAACCACTCGCGTTTATCGTGCTGGGGTTGATATTCAATTTTAACGGCATGTTGTGGTGCCACTTCCTGGCCCTCACCGCGACACGCGCTGCCAAGCGTTTGCGCCGTGCGGGCGGCTTTGCAACGTGGATGAATCGCACCATTGGCGGGTTATTTGTTTATCTGGGGGTGAAGCTGGCTTTGGCGCAGCAACGATGAGCTGAAGAGGTTGCGACAGCCTCCGGTGAAAGACGTAGCCCGGATTCGGGCAGCAATCCGGGAAGAGGCAGCTAAACGCAAATACCATTGGCTTGTTGACACATTGCCCCCCGGATTCCCGCTAACGTTTATGCCGAGAATCGGCCTTCATCCGGGCTACTGGCTATTTCTCCGTCATCCCCGCGAATGCGGGGATCCAGCAGCAACGTTCGCCATGGCAGCCTCGGCGACCCAACTGGATTCCCGCCTTCGCGGGAATCACGACGTAAGTGGTATCCAATGGGGTATTTGCTTTGCTGCCACCATCGGCAAACCTCCACTACAAACCACGCCGACCGAGAGCCGGAGACCTTAGGTCCCGGCCGACCGAGGGAACGCAAGATGCGCGCAGACCAACTTGGTAGACAGACGATTCGTTGCGGTTTTTGACCTTGGGCCCCGTCGGACGCTCGCGTCCCGGGTCGCCTTTTCTTTGGTTACTTTCTTTTGGCGACCCAAAAGAAAGTAACGTGCTCCCGGGCACCCCCGGGGTATCAACCGCCCTTAAAAACCCGTGCCGAAGGCCCTAACCAAACAAACTTTCAAAACCAACGCACCAAAGGCGGGTTGCATCCGCCCTACAATCACAACGCTAGCAATGGCGGAATACCAACCCACTCCGCCCCACCCTCATCACTGCAACTTCCGCTGCGCCACAATCACCATCGCAGCCACCACAGCCAGCGCTGCCAGCACCCGGTAAAGATCATTACACGCCAGCAACAAAACCTGCCGATCAACCACCCCCGCAATCTGCGCCAATGCAGCCAGGTTGGCGCTTTCGGGTGACATGCCCTGGCGAACAAAAACGCCCTGCAAGGACGCCATCATCTCGTTGAATGCGGGATTAAAACTGTTGGCAAAGCCAGAGTAGTAGTCATGCAGCGCTGCCTGGCGGTTTTGCATCATGATGGCCGCAACGGCCTGCGCCAGTGAACCAGCCCATTGCCGCAGCAGATTCTTGTTGCGATAACCGTGGGCAAATTGTTCGGCCTTCAATTCGCGGAAAGTCAGCCCGGCCACTGGGATCACCAGCAATACGCCAAACATGCCCTTGGCCACCAAGGGCAAGAAGAACGCCGATAGCGGCATACCAGGTGGCATAAACGAGAAGCACGCGCAGCACAGCGCCAGCGCAATCACCCCGGTCAGCATCAGCGGTTTTTTCTGTTTGAGTTTGGCGGACCAGCGCAAATATCCCAGGATCACCACAAAGCTGATGGTCGAAGAAAAGGTATTGAGCCAGCCGGTGGTTTCCAGCGGTACGCCTTGGGCGCGTTCGGCGTAAATGGGGAACAGGTAATTGCTGAAGTTGGCCAGAAAGTAATGCAGAAAATACAAGCCAAGGCCGGTCAGATACACCTGGTTGTTCAGGCCGCGCAGCACAAACACCGGCGAAGGATGGCGATACTGGTGCCAGAAAAACCAGCCCAGCAAACCTAGTCCCACCAGCGTAGTAACCACCAGATGCAGCGGATGCCCGAAGAAGTCGAAGCGGGCTTCGGACAAAGCCAGTTGCAGGCAGATGACTCCCACTCCGAACATCACCAATGGCAACGGAGTGAACTCGCCGCCATGCTGCTGCTTGGGCACCACCACCGGCAGCCACAGCCAGCAACCAATCGAGGCCAGGCTGGCCAGCGGAACTACGCTCCAGAAGACCCAGCGCCAGCTGTAGTTCTCGATCCACATCCCCGCCAACGCCGGCGCCAGCGCCGACACCGAGAAGATGGCAATCATGAAATAGCGCACCGCCTTGGCACGCTCTTTTGGCGCAAACATCAAATTGATCAGGATGCGGCTACTGGTAAAAAGCGCGCCGCCGCCCAGCCCTTGAATAGCGCGGCAGAGGATCAATTGATCCGGGGTATGGCTGAGTCCGCTGAGCAACGCCCCCAGCGCAAACAATGCCAGCGCCCCGCCCAGAAAATTGCGATACCCCAACTGATGCGCCAGCCATGCTTGTTTCATGATCACAAGCATGCTGGCGCAGGCATAAGCGGCCACTGCCAGCACAAACTCTTGCGGGCTCGCGTCTATCCCGCCCTGGATATGACTGCTGGAAAAAACAAACAGACTGTTTTCAAAAAACTCGACTGCGGTAGTTAACCCAAGTAACGCCATGACCCAGCGTTTGTCATTGGGCGCGCAGTACGCGGCAAGACGTTTCACGCGACTTCTTTCTCCAATCCCTCATACAAGTGAGCCAGTTCGTTAGCAACGTGATCCTGCCCGGCATCGTCAAATACTGACCAGGCGCGCTGATAAACCGCATGCACCACGGGCGCCGCCATTTTCAGTTTGGCTTTGCCTTCGTCCGTCAGCGTGAGCATCATGCGGCGGCGATCTTCTTTATCCAGCGTGCGGGTAACCCAGCCCTCGGTTTCCAGGCTATCCATCAGCCGCGTAACCTGGGTGCGAGTCATATCGAGCAATTTACTCACTTCCGACGGGTTGGTTGGTTGATTGCCTTCATCAACCAATAGCATGGCCATGGCCAGATATTGGGGCATGCTCATATTGCACGGGACGAGGGCTTCGTTGATACGTTGTTCCAGCAATGCTGCGGCCCGGAACAAGGTGCGAGACAACAGGATTTCCTTTTGTGGCGCGGCTTCAAATACTTGGCAGAAGCGGGTAATGCGTGCCTGGTAACTCATTTCATTCTCCCCCTTACTTTAATTTCTAATGTAATATTTACCATATGTAATATGTGCAACAATGCTTGTAAAGTTCAAGTTTAGTGAAGTCACTAAAACAGCATGTAATGTTCTGATGAGGTGTTGCTAAAGTGTCATGCCGTGACGTGGCACTCACCCGCCCGACCTAACCTTACTACTGTCATGGCGCCGTAATCGGGCTGTGGCAGCCTACCGGGCATGAATACCCGAGTAGCTACCATGTCGCACCCCTTGAACCTGGACAACCTGCGGCGCGATCTTGAAGAAATCATCCAGGAAAAGCGCCTTTCCGCTCTGTTCCAGCCGATTGCGTCGCTGCACGACGGCGAAGCCTTTGGCTACGAAGGGCTGATCCGCGGGCCGTCTACCAGTTTTCTGCATTCGCCCATCAACCTGTTTCGCAGTGCCGAACAGGTTGGCCTGCTGCCATCGCTCGATTTCGCCTGCCGCCGCGCCATCATTGAAGCCTTTGTGGCGCAAAACCTGCCTGGCCGCCTGTTTCTGAATGTCAGCCCGGCGTGTCTTTCGCACCCGGACTTTCACCCTGGCGCCACGCTGGAGATTCTGCGTGAAGCCGGTATGGCGCCCCAGCGCGTGGTCATTGAGCTGACCGAAACCCAGCCGACACACGACTACGAACTACTTAAAGAAGCGCTGTTGCATTACCGCGAAATGGGTTTTCGCATCGCGCTGGATGACTTGGGCGAAGGGTTTTCATCGTTGCGCTTGTGGTCGGAACTCAAGCCGGACTTCGTCAAGATCGACAAATACTTTGTGCAAGGTCTGGCGGCCGACGCGCAAAAGCGCCAGTTTGTGCGCTCGATCCAGCATATCGCCCTGAACATTGGCACCCGCGTGGTCGCCGAGGGGATTGAAACCCCGCAAGAACTGCAGGTGATCCAGCGCATCGGCATTGCTTTTGCCCAGGGTTATCACATCGGCAAGCCACTGCCGCATCCGCCACGCCATATCGCGCTGGACCTCTCTGAAACACCAACCCCGGCCCTGCCAGGCCACGGGCATCGCAATGCGGGCGGCTTGCTGGTTTCGGTGGAAACCGTGCCGCCCTCAGAAAGCTGCGAATCGGTGTTTCAACGCTTTAGCCAGTCACCACAGTTGCACGCCCTGCCGGTGGTGGAAAACCAGCGCCCGCTCGGACTGTTGAAGCGTCATGAAGTTACCGAGTTTTTCTCTCGCCCGTTCTCGCATGAACTGCATGGCGGGCGGCCTTGCAGCAATCTGATGGACCGCGCGCCCCTCATTGTCGAACAATCGATGAGCCTGCAAGAACTGTCGCAACTGGTGACCACCGCCGAACGCCGCTATCTGGCTGATGGTTTTATCATCACCCAGCATGGCCATTACCTGGGCATGGGCACCGGTCATGATCTGATGCGAGCCATCACTGAACTGCAAGTGCGCGCCGCACGCTACGCCAATCCGCTGACCTTGCTGCCCGGCAATGTGCCGATTCAGGAAAAGCTGGAAACCCTGCTGGATGAGGGCCGCCCGTTCACCATGGCGTACTTTGATCTGGATTACTTCAAGCCGTACAACGATGTTTATGGCTATGTGCGGGGCGACGACATGATTCGGCTGACCAGCGAACTGCTGGTGCGCGCCGCAGATTCACAAGTGGATTTCGTCGGTCACATCGGCGGCGATGATTTTGTGGTGATCTTTCGCTCGGCCGACTGGCATGAACGTTGTGAAGGACTACTCGAAGAGTTCTCGCTGCGTGTGCCGGAATTTTTCTGGTCGTCGCATCTGGAAGACGGTGACTACGAAGCCCCGGACCGGCGCGGTCTGCCTCAACGCCATCCGCTGGTGACACTATCGGTAGGTGTGGTTGAAGTAGAGCCGAGCCAGTTTGAAAGCCACCACCAGGTGGCGGCTGCGGCCACCCATGCGAAAAGCATGGCAAAACAAACGCCAGGTTCGACCTTGTATATCGACCGTGGTCGCAAACCGCCAGAGCCGCTACCAACGCCTATTGCCGCGTGAACCAGCCAGGCAAACATGTAGCCCGGATGAAGCGCCAGCGGGAATCCGGGATCGCAGCGCTGCGGTGCGCCATGCAGGGTGAATTAGCCACGCTAAATTCACCCTGCTCTTTCTCTCAAATTGGCATCAAGTCGCCGCAGCCAATGCCTGCGTCAGATCCGCCAGAATGTCGTCGATATGCTCAATGCCGATCGACAAGCGCACCGTATCTTCTGTTACCCCGGCTTTCTTGAGTTCTTCCGGCGACAACTGCCGATGCGTGGTGCTGGCCGGATGGCACGCCAGACTCTTGGCGTCGCCAATGTTCACCAGCCGAGTAAACAACTGCAACGCATCCTGGAATTTAGCCCCGGCTTCGCGCCCGCCTTTCAGGCCAAACGTCAGCAGCCCTGATGCTTTGCCACCAAAATATTTCTGTACCAGTTCATGCGACGGGTGATCCGGCAAACCGGCGTAATTCACCCACTCCACCGCACGCTGCTGTTTCAAAAATTGCGCCACCTTGAGTGCGTTTTCGGTGTGGCGTTCGATACGCAAACCCAGCGTTTCTAGCCCTTGCAGAATCAGGAACGAGTTAAACGGCGAGATCGCCGCGCCCATATTGCGCAACGGCACAGTGCGCGCGCGGCCAATATAGGCCGCCGGGCCCAGCGCCTCGGTGTAGACCACTCCGTGATAACTCACTTCTGGCTCGTTCAGACGACGGAACCGGGCTTTGTGTTCGGCCCACGGAAACTTGCCGGAATCCACGATGATGCCGCCAATGCTGGTGCCGTGGCCGCCGATGTATTTGGTCAACGAGTGCACCACGATATCGGCACCGTGTTCAAACGGGCGGGTGATATAAGGTGTGGGGACGGTGTTATCGACAATCAGGGGCACGCCACCTTCATGCGCCACTTTGGCGAAAGCAGCAAAGTCCACCACGTTGCCGAGTGGATTACCGATAGATTCAACAAATACCGCTTTGGTTTTGGCGTCGATATATTGCGCGGCAGATTGCGGGTCTTTGGCATCGACAAAGCGCACTTCAATCCCGTACTGCGGCAGCGTGTGAGCAAACAGGTTGTAGGTGCCGCCGTAGAGCGTGCCAGTGGCGATAATGTTGTCGCCCGCTTCGGCGATGGTCAGGATCGAATAGGTAATGGCCGCTGCGCCAGAAGCCAGCGCCAGCGAGCCCACGCCGCCTTCCAGCGCCGCAATGCGTTTTTCCAGCACGTCGGTTGTCGGGTTCATGATGCGGGTGTAGATATTGCCCGCTACTTTCAGGTCGAACAGATCGGCGCCATGCTGGGTGTCGTCAAACGAATAGCTGGTGGTCTGGTAGATCGGCACCGCCACGGCGCGGGTGGTTGGGTCGCCGTCGAAACCGGCGTGGATGGCTTGGGTATCGAACTTCATCGCTGCATGTCCTTGTCAGTACGCCGGGATCGGGTACTGCGCAGCATGCCCTGTCCTTTCGCTCGCCGCAATATTCCATCCAATACTTAAAATTGATTTAGATATAACAATATTTAAATATCAGAATGGCCGCGACAAAACCGGGTGATGGCGGCCCGCTGGTATAATGCCGCTTTACCCCGCCTGTGCCTCACGCCATGTCTCGCATCCAGCTTTTGTCCGACCAACTGGTCAACCAGATCGCCGCTGGCGAAGTAGTCGAGCGCCCGGCCTCTGCGCTCAAGGAATTGCTGGAAAACAGTCTGGATGCAGGTGCCGACAACGTAGGCGTGGAACTGGTTGCCGGTGGCACCAAACTGATCAAAGTGATTGATGACGGCATTGGCATCGAACACGAAGACCTGGCGCTGGCGTTGCATCGTCACGCCACCAGCAAGATTCGCGATTTTGATGACCTGCAAAAAGTCGCCACGCTCGGCTTTCGTGGTGAAGGTCTGGCTTCGATTGCGTCCGTTTCCCGACTCACGCTCACCAGCCGCTTTAATGGCGCAGCGCATGCCTGGCGGATTGAATCCGATCACGGCCGTTTGCACGAAGCGGAACCAGCGGCGCTGGCAGTGGGCACTACCATTGAAGTGCACGATCTGTATTACCAGACGCCTGCTCGCCGCAAATTTCTGAAGTCCGACGGCACCGAGTTCGCGCATTGCGAGGACATGGTCAAGCGCCTGGCGCTGGCCAACCCGGACAAGCAATTTACGCTGGTGCATAACGGCCGCGCCAATTTGCGCGTGATGCGCGGCGATGTGATCAAACGCTGTGCTGCCTTGCTGGGCGATGAATTCGCGCAGACCGCCGTGCAGGTGGAAGAATCGGCGGGGCCGCTGCGTTTGTGGGGTTTAGCAGGCAGCCCGACGCTATCCAAATCCAGCCGCGACGCACAATACTTCTTTGTGAATGGCCGTTTTGTGCGCGACAAAGTCATTGCCCACGCGCTGCGTGAGGCCTATCGCGACGTGCTGCATCATGATCGTCACGCGGCGTATTGCCTGTTCCTGGAGCTGGACCCGGAAGGCGTGGATGTGAACGTGCACCCGACCAAAATTGAAGTGCGCTTTCGCGAATCGCAGGCCATTTACGGCTTTATGTTGCGCAGCCTGACCAAGGCACTGGCAAGCACCAAAGCGGGCCAGGTGCCGGCAGGCGTTGATCCGGAAACCGGCGAAATCATCGCGCCCGCCGCCCCGACTTATGCTGCTGGCACGCCGCAAACCTCCGGCTATCAGCAACAACCGTGGCGCCAGCAACATATGGCGATCCCGGTGGTGCAAGAGCCGCTGGCAATGTACGACCGCATGTTCAGCGACCTGAAGCGTGAGCCAGGCCAGGCTGCCGTCACCCCGAGTTATGCTCCCGCCGAATTTGGCGCCACCGTTTTATCTGGCGGCAATCCACGCCCATTACCCGTTGGCACTCGCGCCTTTATGCCCGCGACCGATGAAGACGGTATCCCGCCGCTGGGCTTTGCCATGGCGCAATTGCATGGGGTGTATATCCTGACGCAGGCGGCGGAAGGTTTGATTGTGGTCGACATGCACGCGGCGCACGAACGCGTGGTGTATGAAAAACTCAAGAACGCGCTGGATCTGGACAACATGCCCAGCCAGCCGATGCTCATCCCCCATTTGTTCAGCGCAGACCGCTTTGAGGTCGCCACCGTCGAAGACAACCGCGAAGCACTGGCGCAATTGGGGTTTGATCTCTCCGTGCAATCGCCGACGCAGATCGCCATTCGCGGCATTCCCATGTTGCTGAAAGACGCGGATGCCGTAGAACTGGCGCGCTCGGTCATCAAGGACATCCGCGAAGTCGGCGCCAGCCAGATGCTGACCGGCCGCCGCAACGAACTGCTGTCCACCATGGCTTGCCATGGCTCGGTGCGCGCCAACCGCAGCCTGACCATCCCCGAGATGAATGCCTTGCTGCGTGAGATGGAAGCCACCGAGCGCTCTGGTCAATGCAATCATGGCCGCCCCACCTGGTTCCGCCTGAGCATGAATGATCTGGACAAGCTGTTCATGCGGGGCCAGTAAGGCATGAATGCATCCCCCATCGAGCGGCGCCGCAGAGCGCAATCGTTGCGCATCATGGCTACCGACGCGGAGCAGAAATTGTGGCTCAGACTCAATGGTGATCAATTAGGCGTACGGTTTAATCGACAGAAACCGCTCGGGCACTATTTTGCAGACTTCTACTGCCATGCAGCTCAATTGGTTGTCGAGGTCGATGGTGCGCAGCACTTTACCCCACAAGGGTTAGAGTACGATGCCCGCCGGGATGCTTTCATGCGTGCTCGAGGGCTGGAAATATTGCGATTTGATGATCGGCAGGTGCTGCTTGAAACCAATGCGGTGGTGGAGGCGATCTGGTCCACAGTTCAAAGTCGGGTTACTTTGTTTCAGGGGAGTGAGGGTTTGAAGCATCGCGGGTCAATCTCCCCCAACCCCTCTTTGAAAAAGAGGGGAGAAAAATCCTTTGTGGAGGCTGACTCTGGTTCTGGTGCTGACTCTGGTTCTGGGTCTGGGGCTGGGGCTGGGGCTGGGGCTGGCTCAGAGTTACTTAACCAAAATACATCGGCCCATTCAATGGTGGCCACTGCTCGCCTAAGCCAAACTCGCCAGCAAACCACTGCAACAACTCCCCTCTTTCCCAAAGAGGGGCAGGGGGAGATTGCCGCCACCGACCTTGGCATACCACCGACAACCTCACAAAGTATCAAAACATTCGCCCGCCACCCCATGCCGCTAACAACCTTACCCCCCGCCCTGTTCCTGATGGGCCCCACCGCCAGCGGCAAAACCGCCAGTGCGATCCATCTACTTGAATCTGGTTTGCCCGTTGAATTGATCTCGGTTGATTCCGCCCTGGTCTTCAAGGATATGGATATCGGCACGGCCAAGCCAACGGCCGCCGAGCTGGCCCGCGCGCCGCATCATCTGATCGACATCATTTCGCCCGAAGAGGCTTATTCCACCGCGCAGTTTCGTGACGATGCCCGCAAATTGATGGATGACATCATCGCCCGCGGCAAGCTGCCGGTGCTGGTCGGCGGCACCATGTTGTACTTCAACACGCTGCAGCATGGCATTCACGATCTACCGCAGGCCGACCCTGCACTGCGCGAACAACTGCATGCCGAAGCCGCGCTGATCGGCTGGCCCGCCATGCATGCCAAACTGGCAGTGTTGGACCCAGCCACCGCCGCGCGGCTGGAACCGGGTGATTCGCAGCGCGTCGAACGTGCACTGGAAATCTGCACGCTGGCAGGCAAACCGATGTCAGAACTGCTGGCCGAACCTGCGCAAGATGCGTTGCCCTATCGCTTGCTGAAATTGGCCCTGTTGCCATCTGACCGCGCCGCTTTGCACGCCCGCATTGCCTTGCGCTTTGATGCCATGCTGGCGGGCGGTTTGCTGGATGAAGTGGAAAGCCTGCGCCGTCGCTATCAACTTTCGCTGGATTTGCCATCCATGCGCTGCGTGGGTTATCGCCAGGCGTGGGAATATCTGGATGGCCAGATCGACATGCAAGGCCTGCGCGACAAAGGCCTGGCCGCAACCCGGCAATTGGCCAAGCGCCAGCTTACCTGGCTACGCGGGATGGATGATGTCGAGAGCCTGGACTGTCTGGAGAGCAACCTGCCAGAGCGGGTGTTGCAGCGGGTGCAGGCGTTTCTGGATACGTCACACGGCGCCTGATTCGCGGCGGCGGGACAGAAGGCAATCCACCGTCCTCGCAGCTTGATAAAAGCATTTCGTCTTTCCGCGCAGGCGGGAATCCAGTTACGGAGTGGAATTAGCCTGGTAGCCCGGATGGAGCCCGCAGGGTGGGAATCCGGGATTTGGAGTCGGGAAATGCCAATGCGACGGGATGTTAACGCACTGCAAATCCCGGATTCCCGCTAACGTTTATGTCGAGAATCGGCCTTTATCCGGGCTACAGGCTCTAGCTGAGCAGCCTCACAGCACCTCATAAGGCGGCAATTTGCGTTCCACCAGCGGGAAATGCCAAACCGGATAATCCGGCAAGCCGTGGTCAAACGGTGGCGGTGTTTCACCCAGAATCAGCGGCGCAAAGTACGCTTTGCCCATCACCGACAAATGCATGCCGTCGTCGCGCAGATAGCTTTCTGGCATGGCCTTTTCTTTGTTGGCGACTTCTTTGAGCGAGACCGCTTCAATGTGCCAGCGATAAGGCTGATCGGCCTCACGCACGATGGCAGGCATGACGCTGCGCTGGCCGGCAATGGCAAAATCAACCGCGGCCTCACCGACGGCAATGGCTTGCTCCAGATCGTTGGCAGAAGCCAGATGGCGGGCAGCGCGTTGCATGTAATCGGCCACGGCCCAGTGGCATTTGTGCCCCAGTTCTGCCTTGACCAGATTGGCCAGCATCGGCGCCACGCCACCCAGTTGCGCATGACCAAAGGCGTCGGCATTACCAGTCTCTGCCAGACGAGTACCACCCGTATCGCGAATACCTTCGGCGGCGACCACTACGCAATAGCCATGCTGCTGCACGGTATCGCGCACGGCACGCAAAAACCGGGAAGGATCGAAAGGGACCTCTGGCAGCAAGATCAGATGTGGCGGTTCAGCCGGAGTACGACTAGCCAGGCCTGATGCCGCTGCCAGCCAGCCAGTGTGCCGCCCCATCACTTCCAGGATAAACACCTTGGTGGATGAAGAAGACATCGAGGCCAGATCCAGCCCGCATTCGCGCGTGGTGGTGGCGATGTATTTGGCTACCGAGCCAAAACCGGGAGACGTGTCAGTGTGCGGCAGGTCGTTATCGATGGTCTTGGGGACATGAATTGCGGTCAGATCAATGCCTTGATACTGCGCGTATTCGGCTACTTTCAAGCAGGTATCGGCCGAATCGCCACCGCCGTTGTAGAAGAAGTAGCCAATGTCATAAGCCGCAAACAACTCGAACAGACGCTTGAGTTCACTGCCGTGTTTGAGCTTGTGGCGACAAGAACCAAAGGCGCCGCCCGGGGTGTGGCGCAAGGCAGCCAGTTGGGATTCGGCAATCTCGCGGATGTCGGTCAGCGACTCGGTCAACGCGCCCAGAATGCCGTCTTTGGCCACGTAGATGGTGCCGATTTGTGCGGGGTGTCGGCGGGCGGCTGAAATCACGCCCCAGGCCGAGGCATTGATCACTGGGGTTACGCCACCCGACTGGGCATATAACGCATTCCTTGGCACAACGAGTCTCCTTTGCGATCCTCCGGTTTGCCAAAGGATCAGATGATCAGGTTTATCCGGACTCATTCTTGCGCGATGCACCATCAAAAGCATCGGGACTTTCCGCCACAAGGGACAACCCTGATACAGCTGTTTTCCGGAACGAGTGCCGGGCCTGACCTACTATTGAACAGGCAACGTACATAAGCGCGTCCAGATTGCGTGGCCTCGCCCATAGCAGTGCGGGCCTGGAACGACAGCCCCAATGTGGTGCACAAACACACCCAAGCTATAAGCAAACCCCAGTAAATAAGCCATTTCAAGCTGGCACAGGGATTGCAGGAGATAAGCTACAGATAGACCTATCCTGAACCAGGCGCGGCCCGGTTGCCGCGCATCGTGTCGGTTGCAATACCCACCAGGGAAGTGCGCGCCATGCACCAGATCGATTTGCCAGCCGAAACCGGTTATGACGAGATGCTGGATCGTGATCGCTCGATCCGGCCCCACTACAACGCATTTTTTGACTGGTTAAACGTCCAGACTCCCGCCACCCTGGCCCAGCGCCGCAAAGAAGCCGAACTGCTGTTTCATCGCGTGGGGATCACTTTTTCGGTCCACGGCGATGAAAGCGGCAATGAGCGGCTGATTCCGTTCGATACCATTCCCCGCATCATTCCCGCCCACGAATGGACTCACCTGGAGGCAGGCCTGAAGCAGCGCGCCGCCGCGCTGAATGCCTTTTTGCACGATATCTATCACAGTCAGCACATTCTCAAAGCGGGCAAAGTCCCCGCCGAACAAGTGCTGGTGAACAGCCAGTATCAGGCGGCGATGTGCGGGCTGGATTTGCCGCACAACTTGTACGCGCATATCGCCGGGATCGACGTGATCCGCCATGGCGATGGCCAGTATTACGTGCTGGAAGACAACTTGCGCGTGCCGTCTGGCGTGTCGTACATGCTGGAAAACCGCAAGATGATGATGCGGCTGTTCCCGGAGTTATTCGAGAAACACGCCATCGCGCCGGTCGAGCATTACCCGTCGTTGTTGTTATCCACGCTGCGTCAGTCTTGCCTGGTAGATAACCCGACCGTGGTAGTGATGACTCCGGGCCACTACAACAGCGCGTATTTCGAACATGCCTTCCTCGCGCAGCAAATGGGCGTAGAACTGGTCGAAGGACGCGATCTGTTTGTGAAAGACCTGCATGTGTATATGCGCACCACCGCCGGTCCCAAACAGGTGGATGTGATCTACCGCCGACTGGACGATGTATTCCTCGACCCACTGGTGTTCCGCGCCGATTCAAGCCTTGGCGTACCGGGACTGATCGCGGCTTATCGGGCCGGCAATGTGGTGTTGTCCAACGCCATCGGTACCGGCGTGGCGGATGACAAATCGATCTATCCGTACGTGCCGGACATGATTCGGTTCTATCTGGATGAAGAACCGCTGCTGCTGAACGTACCTACCTGGCAGTGCCGCAATCCTTCAGAGCTGAGCCACGTGCTGACCAACCTGGAAGAACTGGTAGTCAAAGAGGTTCATGGTGCGGGTGGTTACGGCATGTTGATTGGCCCCAAGGCGACTAAAGCGGAGATCGAACACTTCCGTGGCTTGCTCAAGGCCAACCCGGCCAATTACATCGCCCAACCCACGTTGTCGCTCTCCACCTGCCCTACCTTTGTCGAAGAAGGCATCGCGCCGCGTCATATCGATCTGCGTCCGTTTGTGTTGTCTGGCAATACCGTGCGCATTGTGCCGGGTGGCCTGGCGCGAGTTGCGCTGCAAAAGGGCTCGCTGGTGGTGAATTCGTCGCAAGGCGGCGGCACTAAAGATGCCTGGATTCTGGAGGCCTGAGCGCCTGATGAAAACAAGGAAAACCCGACCATGATGTTAAGCCGCACTGCTGATCATCTGTACTGGATGTCCCGTTATCTGGAACGGGCCGAGAACCTGGCGCGGCTGCTGGATGTGAGCTTCAGCTTGTCTTTGCTGCCGCAATCGCAAGGCGCGCGGGCCGAAATGCGTGCGCCGCTGGTGATTACTGAACAACTGGATCGCTTCTCCGCGCGTTACCCAAAACTCACCGCCGAAGCCTTGCTGCAGTTTATGGCGCTGGATCGGGAAAACCCCGCCAGCATCTTGAGCTGCATTCGCCACGCCCGGGAAAACGCCCACGCCGTGCGCGGCAAGATCACCGTGGAAATGTGGGAGAACATCAACGCCACCTGGCTGGAGGTCAAAGAGTTTGAGGCCAACGGCATCGCCAATGTCGGTGACTTTTTTGACTGGGTGAAGGCCCGTTCGCACGTGTTTCGCGGCATTGCCTACGGCACCATTTTGCGCGGCGATGCCTATAGCTTTATCCGTCTTGGCACCTTCATTGAACGCGCCGACAACACCGCGCGGTTGCTCGACGTAAAAGCCAGCCTGATCGCTGAAGGCGCCGAGGAAAACGCTCAGGATTACTACGCCTGGAGTTCACTTCTGCGCGCGCTGTCGGCGTATGAAGCCTATGTGGAGATGTACCGCGAAGGCGTGCAAATGCGCTCGGTTACCGAACTGCTGGTGCTGTCACCACGGCTGCCACGCTCGCTCTGCGCGTGCGTGGATGCCATCTGCAAGATTCTGTCGCAAATCGAAGGAGACAATGGCCGACTGGCCCAGCGCGAGGCTCACTTGTTGCTGAATGATCTGCGTTTTACACAGGTCGACGAAATTCTCGAGCACGGATTGCACGATTATCTGAGCCAATGTCTGGCGGAAATCAACGCGCTGGGCAACACCATCGACGAAGCCTATTTGCGCGTCGCCTGAACGGAACCGGCATGCACCTCGAAATTCATCACGAAACCGTTTACTGCTACGACGTGCCGCTCAAACACAGCGTGCAATTGCTCCGTTTGACGCCGCGTCGGGACGCCAGTCAGAACACCTTGTACTGGCACCTGGATATCCCCGGCCCCACCGATCTGGCCGTGGACGCCTTTGGCAACGAGCAACACGTACTGACGCTGGACCAACCGGTCAGCGAAATCCGCATCGTGGCGCAAGGCGTGGTGGAGACCCGCAATAGCGCACCGGCTCGTGACACCGTGCCGCCGCTGGTATTTCGCCAGCAAACCGCGCTGACTACGGCGGATGACACCATCAAGAATTTTGCCGAGAAATACCGGCGGTTGATTGAAAAACACGGCCGCCAGGGTCTGATGGACTTGATGGCCGATCTGCTTGATCACATGCCCTACACGCCAGGGCAAACCGATGCGGGCACTTCGGCGCAGCAGGCTTTCGCCCAAGGCTTGGGCGTCTGCCAGGATCATGCCCACGTGTTCATCGCCATTTGTCGTTATCTGGGCATTCCGGCCCGTTATGTGAGCGGCTATCTCTACACCGAGAATGATCATCACGTGGCCAGTCATGCCTGGGTCGAAGCTTTGTGCGATGAACTCTGGTACGGGTTTGACGTGAGCAATGCCTGCAAGCCGGACGAGCGTTACGTGCGCCTGGCGATCGGGCTGGATTACCTGGACGCCTGCCCGGTGCGCGGATTGCGCCGGGGTGGCGGCATGGAAACCATGGTCAGCCGCGCGCGGGTACGCCGTTCTACAGCGCATGAGCAGCAATAACGGGCGGCCAGTTTCGCAGCACGGCGTGACCCAGGCGCAACATGGCCGCCTGCGTCACGCTGGCTGGGCGCAAAAATGCCCCGCTCCGGCATTACAATAAACAATTACATCCAGACCTACGAGTTGGCACATGACTTACTGCGTCGCCATGCGCCTGAAAGACGGGCTGATCTTCGCCTCTGACTCTCGCACCAATGCCGGGGTGGATCACATTGCCACCTTTCGCAAAATGCACATCTTTGAAGTGCCAGGTGAGCGTTTGATCGTGATCCTGACTGCGGGCAATCTGGCTACCACGCAAAGCGTGGTGAGCCTGCTGCAGGCGCGCACGCAGCAAGAGTTGCACAACCTGCTGAATGTGCCGTCGATGTATGACGCCGCCTTGCTGGTCGGCGAAACCCTGCGCGAAGTCGTCGCCCGCGACAGCCATGAAGGCGTCATGACCCAAGGCGTGGATTTTGGCGGCTCATTCATTGTCGGCGGGCAGATTCGCGGCGAAGCACCGCGACTGTTCAACGTTTACCCGCAAGCCAATTTCATCGAGGCCTCAGAAGACACGCCGTACTTCCAGATTGGCGAATCCAAATACGGCAAGCCGATTCTGGACCGCGTTATCCAGTTTGATACCACGCTGGAGCACGCGCTCAAATGCATGCTGATCTCGTTTGACTCGACCATCCGCAGCAATCTGTCCGTTGGTCTGCCTATCGACGTACTGCGTTACCGCAACAACACCTTCAGTAAAGTCCGCCCCTATCGCGTGGAAGAAAACAACGCCTGGTTCAACCGCACCCGCAAAGCGTGGAGTACCGGTTTGCGTAAAGTATTCGGGCAAATCCCGGAAGCGGACTGGTTTGATCAGTTGTGAGGGGCGCGGGATGCGGATTGTAAGTACGCCTGATTCCAGTGCAACCCTTGATTCGTCATTCCCGGCCTGCAAATACTGCTGCATCGGATAAACGACCGCCGCACTCGACCCACTCCCCAACAAGCTCCGCCAGCTGCTGCCGATGCGCACCCAGCCAGAACCCGTGATCCGCCTCGGCCAGTGCAATAAACGTCCCTCGCTGCGCCAATGCCGCCGCACGCTCCCCAATGGCTGCGGGCACCACCACATCCCGTCCGCCATGCAATATCAGCGTGGGTGCTTCCACCAGTTCCATATACGCGTCCAGATCAAAGGCGCTGGCTTCAACTTGCAACTGCGGGTTGAGCTCAAGCCCAATAAAATCAATGTTCCCGTTAGCCAGCGCAGTGCCCTGCTCAAGGCTACGACTAACGATCTCGTCCAGATTACCTGCCGGTGCCACGAGGATTACGCTGGCCAAATCCGGACGATTCACACCCGTAGCCGCCGCGGCCAGAGCGCCCATGCTATAGCCAACCACGTGCCAGCGCAGACCCGGATACCGCGCCGCCAGTTCATCCAGCAACACGCCAGTCTGACTGGCTTGGTCTGCAATCGACAAATCAACAAACCGCCCTTCACTCTCACCGCAACCGGCAAAGTCGAACCGGAACACCGTGATCCCGCGTGCAGCCAGGCGCCGGGCGATATCTACAAACAAATAGGCAAATTCGATCCGTGACCCGGTAAAACCATGCAGCAATAACACTGCGTCACGTGCAGGTGTGGTTTCCGGCAAATGACCTGATCCTGCGAGTTTGATACCTTGGTAATCCACCGTCAGACTGATTTCTGCCACTCTGTTCACTCCGCTGAAGTGCCTGACCGATAGCCTGTCTGGCTCAGACTCAACATAACCCATCGCCTGCTATTTCGGGTTTGCCATGGTTGTGCAATCGCCGGGCTTGACGGGCCTGCTACACTAGAGGAATTCTGTGCCCAAGGTTCTCCCATGTACGATCTCGCCCGCTCCCAGTTTTCTACCGTGCGCGACTGCCTGCGTTTTGCGGTGTCCCGCTTCAAAGATGCCAACCTGTTTTATGGTCATGGCACTGATAATGCCTACGACGAAGCGGCCTGGCTGATTCTGGCATCGCTCGGTTTGCCGGTTGACCGGCTGGAACCGTTCCTGGACGCAAAGTTGTTGCCGCAAGAACTGGACAAAGTCGTGGACGTCATCCGCCGTCGCGCGGAAGAACACGTGCCAGCAGCTTATCTGACCAAAGAAGCGTACCTGGGCGAATACAAGTTCTATGTGGATGAACGCGTAATTGTGCCGCGCTCGTTCATTGCCGAATTGCTGCGTGATGAAGCGCTGGAGCCGTGGATTGAACACCCGGAACTGGTCCACCGCGCGCTCGATTTGTGTACCGGTTCGGGCTGCCTGGCGATCTTGCTGGCCGATGCTTTCCCCGATGCCGAAGTCGACGCCATCGACTTGTCAGCCGATGCGCTGGATGTCGCCGAACTGAATGTGGTCGATTACAACATGGGCGAGCGCATTCACCTGATCGATTCGGATCTGTTCGCGGAGGTGGAAGGCGAAACTTATGATCTGATCGTCTCCAACCCGCCATATGTGGATGCGCCGTCCATGGATGAGCTGCCTGACGAATACCGGCACGAGCCGCAAATGGCGCTGGGCAGCGGCGAGGACGGTCTGGATATCACCCGCCGCATCATTGGCTCGGCCACCACCTTCCTCAATGATCTGGGCGTGCTGGTTGTCGAGATCGGCCATAACCGCGAGGTGCTGGAAGCGGCTTATCCGAACCTGCCGTTTGTATGGATGGAAACCAGCAGTGGCGACGGATTTGTGTTCTTGTTGACCAAGGAAATGCTGGTTGAAGCAGGACTCTGATTCCGGCGACGAAACTTCCTGAAACAAAAAAGCGACTGTCTATCAGTCGCTTTTTTGTTGGCATATCCCTTCACCAGCAGCTGTTAAAACTCCACTGTCTCCGACTTTGGCTCGCCCTGCAGCGCATGCGGCTGTCCATCGATAAACATCAACAACTGGTCTTTTTCCATGCGAATCCAGTTCTCATTATCGGTCAGCGGCTGGGTCGCCACTACCGTCACCAAGTCTTCCGGTGCGGTATAACGAGCGAAATCCACAGAGACATCGGTATCGGCAAGATGAGCCATGGCAAACGGCGCGCGCCGTGCGATGTAGTGAAGGTCGGTTGCGCAACGGGCAAACAACGCCGTGCCATCCGACAGCAAGAAATTAAACGTACCGTGGCTTGCCAGTCGATCCGCCAATCCGGCCAGCGCCTCATGCAAGTCGGGCAACGCCGGTTTGTCGACAAAGCGCAGCGCCAACTCGTTCATGATCCAGCAGAACGCATATTCGCTGTCCGTGGTGCCCACAGGCCGGAAACGTGAACTCCCCAGCGGTGGCAGGTCGGCCAGGTTGCCATTGTGGGCAAACAGCCAGTAACGCCCCCACAGCTCTCGCTTGAACGGATGGGTGTTCGCCAGCGACACCACACCCTGCGTGGCTTTGCGGATGTGCGCAACGACGTTGGTGCTCTTGATTGGATAACGGTGCACCAGTTCCGCCAGCGGCGAAAGTGCGGACGGTTGGTGATCCAGAAACATCCGGCAACCGTCGTCTTCGAAAAACGCGATCCCCCAACCATCAGAATGATGGTCCGTCAGACCCCCGCGCTGGCGAAAGCCTTCGAAGGAAAAAACGATATCGGTCGGCACATTGCAGTTCATGCCCAGTAACTGGCACATGGCATCACTTCTCTGAACAACGAATACTCAAGGTTCCATTATGCGTTCGGTAAGGGCACAGGGGAACCCTTAACGGTGTCGGAATGTAATTGGCCCGAACATAATCACTATATGCCGTGGTTAATGTGGGCCAGGTTTTTGCCCCTCGCTGCGATACAAATGAAAAAAGCCCGGTTGAAAGCCGGGCTTTTCTGGGACTGCGAACTGTGCGAATTATTCGCCCAGTGCGCCTGCCCCAATGCTGAAGCCTGCATCCACGTAGGTAATCTCGCCAGTCACACCGGACGACAGATCAGACAGCAGGAATGCCGCCACGTTGCCGACTTCCAGCGGCGTAACGTTGCGCTTGAGCGGTGTGGCATCAGCAGCGCGCTTGAGCAGCGTGCCAAAGTCTTTGATACCAGAAGCTGCCAAGGTCTTGATCGGACCTGCGGAGATCCCGTTTACACGGATACCACGCTCACCCAATGCTGCTGCCAGATAACGCACATTGGCTTCCAGCGAGGCTTTGGCCAAACCCATTACGTTGTAATTGGGGATGGCACGCTCGGCACCGAGGTAGCTCAAGGTGATCAACGCGGCGTTGTCAGACAACAGCGGACGGGCCGCTTTGGCCATTGCGGCAAAGCTGTACGAACTGATGTCGTGCGCGATTCTGAAGTTCTCGCGAGTCACCGCATCCAGGTAATTGCCTTTGAGCGCTTCGCGCGGGGCAAAACCAATCGAATGCACCAAGCCATCAAGCTTGTCCCAGTGTTTGCCCAATTCAACAAACAGCGCTTCAATCTGCTCGTCGCTCGCCACATCACAGGGCAGAACGAGATCAGTACCAAAGTCAGCAGCCAGGCCAACCACGCGTTGTTTCAGATCTTCGCTGACGTAAGTGAACGCCAGTTCCGCACCTTCACGCTTCGCCGCCTGCGCGATGCCATAAGCAATCGAACGATCAGACAGCAGCCCGCTGATCAGAATTTTTTTGCCGGCCAGAAAGCCCATTCATCTACCCTTGTCTTTTCATTCAGTCGCGCGATTATAGAGGAAACTGCCCATCAGGTGCTTTCCAGATCGCCATGACAACTGGTCAAGCGGTGGCAATCAGGCCACAACGTAGGGTAAATCCAGCACTTCCACAGCGGGGCCGTTCAAATCACCCAGGTGCAAACCGTGTTCCAGCGAGCTCATCTGCACTACCACCAAGGCTTCGGACGCGCCTTGCGCCGCTGGCGCTGCCAGGATCACTTTGCCTGATGCCTGACCATTCATCTCCGGGCTGAACACGTCCTGCCCTGCCTGCGCCGCGCCGTCTACCCGAACCCGATACATGCGGCGTTTGAGTTTCCCCAGATACTGGGTACGCGCCACAATTTCCTGGCCAGGGTAACAACCTTTGCTGAAGCTCACCGCGCCAATCAATTCCATATTGGCCATTTGCGCGACAAATTCTTCCTGCGTTGCGGCGGTAACCCATGGCGTACCCGAGCGAACCTCGGTCAGACGCCACACGGGCTCACCTACCGGCTTGGCACCCGCTTGCAAGAATTGCTGCCGAATCTGCGCGGCCTGATCCGCCGGCACGACGACCTGGTAACGTCCACCCGACAACGCTACGGTTGCCCCGCCCTCCCAGTTTTGCACGGAGAAGTCGCCAACCGGCAACGCGCCGGTTACCGCCTGCACCAGCGTCGCCGCCTTCGGGCCCGCCACACCGATCAAGGCGACATCTAGCGTCGCATCATCGGCCTTGGTTTTACTGCGCATCACGTACATGGACAGCCGCTTCTGAATGCTGGCCTGCAACTCTACCGGCAACTGCAGCAAGTAGTCGTCGTCCAGCTTGTAAATCAGAAAGCTGGCCAACATGCGGCCCTTGGGCGTGGAGTAGCTGGAGTACTGTGCCACGCCGGTGTCAAGCTGACGGATATCGCTGGAAAGCTGCCCTTGCAGAAACGTCGCAGTTTCTTCGCCGCGAAACCGGATCAGACCAAACTGCGTCAACGGCGAAACCACGCCATCCTGTTCCAGAGCGGCAAGCTCATCGGCAACGGGTGCAAAGTATTGAACAATGCCATCTGCGACCGTGGCATGCGGCAGGGTATCAATCCAGCTCATGTTCTTGATTCTCGTGTGTCATCCAGAAGCTGCAGATGGGGGCGCGCCGACGAAAAACAATCCGCGCACCCGCATCTTGGCTTATTGGGCCGCTGAGGCGGCCTTCTGGTCGCTTTGCTGGACCTGTGCTGCCGACTCCAGCGGATCCTCACGTCCTGGACGATGGGCACCAGCGGAACTGAATACCGGTGCATCCAGGTTACCACCGACGCGGATCACACTGCTGGCCAAAATGCCGCCACTGGCCAGGCGTGAAGCTGCTTCACCCTGCAACTTACCACCCTGAAGCACGTGCAGCTGACCGGTTGCCGAGAACTTGCCGCTATCGAGTTTGACATCGGTGATATCGACTTGTGCTGGATGAACCGCGACTTTGGCAGTGAGATTGTCAAAAGCAGTGCGGCCACCGCGAGCATAGACCACCGGCGCGCTGGACTTGAGCGGCGCAACCAGATCAAAGTTATGCAGATAGCCGTCTCGCAGGTGCAAATCTGCGGTGACCTCAGGCTTGTCGAACAAATGGGTCCAGCTATCCGCCTGGTAGCCAAATGTCACGTCCCCCTCCAGTCGCCCTGCAACGTGCGTCACTGGACTGAAGACGATGGACAGGGGCTCTGCCTGCAGACTGCTGCCGTGCAGGGATCCTGCGAGCTTCCAGCCCCCTACCCAATCAATCTGGGCAGTACCGGTCACCACCCCGCTATACAGCTCCCCGCGAATCTCGCTGACCTGAATACCGGTATCGCTGATCAAGCCTTTCAATTGCAGCCCGTCAAACTGCACCGGATAGCCCATCGGCACGGTCCAGTGGCTGGCGACAAAGGTCGCAGCAAAGTCTTTCTGCCCTTGCGGCTGAATTTCCAGGGTGGCCTGCCCGCCTGCATCCGCCACGGTCAAGCCAGCCAGGTTGCCGCCGCTATCAAAACGCAGCACGCCATCCACCGGACCGAGTTCGCTGGCATCCAGCACGATACTGGAGCGCTTGAGCTGTAGATCGTCGATGTGCATCGGCTTGTCGCCGCTACGAGGACGCAGCCGTTGCGGCAACTGGGTCGCAAACGCCGGGCTAAACTTGGCGCCCTCAACGGTTACTTCCCGCAAGGCACTTCCCCAATGCGTCAGGTTGTAAAAGGAAAGCGGAATCCGGACAAATTCGATATGCCCGACATTGGGATCGCCCTCTAGCGTGACATCCTGCAATACCAGTGCGGGCCGTGGTGAGTACTCAAATCGCAGCAATCGCAGCTGCACCGGACCATGCAGAACCTGTTGCAGCTTCAATGCGGTGTCGGAAAGAAATAGATTCAGGGGCACCAGAACAGGCAAAGCGGCGACCACCCCAATAAAAATAACCAATGAAATCAATAATATTCTTATTTTATGCATGCGTTCCTCACATTTTTATTCATATAGCTGTTGACAGCCTAAAGTCCAGATACTAATATACGCACCTCACCGATTCCTCGATAGCTCAGTTGGTAGAGCAACGGACTGTTAATCCGTGTGTCCCTGGTTCGAGCCCAGGTCGAGGAGCCAAGAATCGAACGCCATGACTTTGCAAAGAGTCATGGCGTTTTTCGTTATGGATGCAAAATCCATATCGCTACAGCCTGTTATTTCGTACATCCTTCCTTTTCCTTGCTGCCAGTTCCAGTGAATGCGCGCAGCATACCTCAGCGGCCCCGCTCACGATAGATCATTACAGAGCCGGCAAGGCCAGGCGGCCCGAGCGCCCCGCCAACTGGCACCCTACCTCATCGCAAACGCAGCAAACCCAAGGGCCACCACCATTGCGGGCGCAATCACACGCAAACGACAGGCAAAAGAAAAGGCTGGCACGAATGCCAGCCTTTTTCATAGCGAAGTAACAGTATTACTCGCCAGCTTCAACCACTTCCGCATCTTCCGGACGATCCACCAGCTCAACCAGTGCCATCGGAGCGTTGTCGCCCAGACGGAAACCGCACTTCAGAATACGCAGGTAACCGCCGTTGCGGGCGGAATAGCGTGGGCCCAGCACGTCGAACAGCTTAACAACGATATCGCGGTCGCGAGTACGGTTGAAAGCCAGACGGCGATTAGCCAGGCTCGGAGCCTTACCCAAGGTAATCAGCGGTTCCGCAACGCGGCGCAGCTCTTTAGCCTTAGGCAGGGTGGTCTTGATAACTTCGTGACGCAGCAGCGCATTCGCCAGGTTACGCAGAAGCGCCTGACGGTGGCTGGACGTACGATTCAATTTGCGATTGGCAAGACGGTGACGCATTTGTCAATTCCTTTCCGTTGACCGCTCAGGGCTTTTCCAAGCCAACTGGCGGCCAGTTTTCGAGGCGCATGCCCAGGCTCAAGCCCTTGGACGCCAGCACTTCCTTGATTTCATTCAAGGACTTGCGACCAAGATTCGGCGCCTTCAACAATTCTGTCTCAGTGCGCTGGATCAGGTCCCCGATGTAATAAATATTCTCAGCCTTCAGGCAGTTAGCCGAACGCACGGTGAGTTCCAGATCATCCACAGGGCGCAGCAGGATCGGATCGATCTGCGGTGCCGCTGGCTTCTCTTCTTCAACCGGAGTGCCTTCCAGATCCGCAAATACGGACAACTGGTCAACCAGAATACGCGCCGCTTGGCGGACAGCATCTTCTGGCGTCAACACGCCATTGGTCTCGATATCGAGAATCAGACGATCAAGGTCGGTACGCTGCTCTACACGAGCGCTCTCGACCGCGTAACTCACCCGACGAATCGGACTGAACGAGGCATCAAGCTGGATAGTGCCGATAGTACGGTTATCATCGCGACCCAGACGAGCTGGAGCCGGCTGATAGCCACGACCCTTTTCAACCTTGATTTCCATGTTCAGCTTGCCACCAGCCGAGAGATGCGCAATCACGTGACCGGGATTAACCACTTCCACGTCATGCGGCACCTGGATATCGGCAGCAGTAACCAGACCTTCGCCGTCTTTGGACAGCGTCAGCGTCACGGCCTCACGACCGTGCAGCTTCAACACCACGCCCTTCAGATTAAGAAGGATGTCGACCACGTCTTCCTGCACGCCATCGAGCGCGGAGTATTCGTGAACGACACCTTCGATCTTGACTTCGGTCGGGGCGTAACCCGGCATCGAAGACAGCAGGATGCGGCGCAGGGCGTTACCGAGCGTATGGCCATAACCGCGCTCGAACGGCTCCATGACCACGCGCGCTTGCGCGCTGGATTGGGCCTGCACGTCGATGATGCGCGGCTTGAGCAACTCATTAGCGAGGTTTTGCATATATCAGTATCCCTTAGCCTTTTCCGGTGCTGGTTATCACTTGGAGTAGAATTCCACGACCAACGATTCGTTAAGATCGCTGGACAGATCGGAACGCTCCGGTGCACTCTTGAAGACACCTTCCATCTTCTTCGAGTCAACCTGCACCCAACCCGGGAAACCGATGCCTTCGGCCAGCGACAGTGCTTCTTGCACACGCGCTTGCTTCTTGGCTTTTTCGCGAACGCTAACAGCGTCGCCGGCTTTCACCTGGTAAGACGGGATATTGACTACGCCACCGTTTACCACAATCGCCTTGTGGGAAACCAACTGACGGGCTTCTGCACGAGTCGAGGCATAACCCATGCGGTAAACCACGTTGTCCAGACGCGTTTCAAGGATCTGCAGCAGGTTTTCACCTGTCGAGCCCTTGCGACGGCTGGCTTGTTCAAAATAACGACGGAACTGACGTTCCAGAACGCCGTAGATACGACGGATCTTTTGCTTTTCACGCAGGTGAACACCGTAGTCCGACAGACGAGGTGTCTTAGCGCCGTGCTGGCCTGGGGCTTGTTCCAGCTTGCACTTGCTGTCGAGAGAGCGGCGAGCGCTCTTCAGGAAAAGATCCGTACCTTCACGGCGTGCAAGTTTGCACTTGGGTCCAATATAACGAGCCATGACTTACTCCGGGATTAGATACGACGCTTCTTGGGTGGACGGCAGCCGTTGTGCGGCACTGGAGTCACATCCGAGATGCTGGTTATCTTGAAACCGAGAGCGTTAAGCGCGCGAACAGCGGACTCACGACCCGGACCCGGACCCTTGATACGAACTTCAAGGTTCTTTACACCATATTCCTGGGCAACTTTACCAGCGTGCTCCGCAGCAACCTGTGCCGCAAAGGGTGTACTTTTCCGAGAGCCCTTGAAACCAGCACCGCCCGAGGTAGCCCAGGACAGAGCATTCCCTTGGCGATCAGTGATGGTCACGATCGTGTTATTGAAGGACGCATGTACATGCGCAATGCCTTCAGACACGCTCTTTTTGACTTTCTTCCGTACACGCACTGTGTTTGCTTTAGCCATTACAAAATCCTTTAGTTACCAAGCCTGCCTTATTTCTTACCGGCAATAGCTTTGCGCGGACCCTTGCGAGTACGAGCATTAGTACGCGTGCGTTGGCCACGAGTCGGCAGACCTTTGCGGTGACGGAAACCACGATAGCAACCAAGGTCCATAAGACGCTTGATGCTCATCGTTACTTCACGGCGCAAATCGCCTTCGACGGTGTACTTACCAACTTCGTCGCGCAGTTTATCAAGTTCAGCATCGCTGAGATCCTTGACCTTCTTCGTCGGCTCGATCGCGGCGGCCGTGCACAACAAGTATGCGCGGGTGCGGCCGATGCCGTAGATAGCTTGAAGGCCGATCACAGTATGCTGATGATTGGGTACGTTAACCCCAGCAATACGGGCCATACTTCTTACCCCAGGTTAAAAAGTTTTCGATTATAACGCGAAAAGCCGATTGCCTCAATCAGCCTTGGCGTTGCTTATGCCGCGGGTCGGTGCAAATCACGCGCACAACACGGTTGCGACGGATGATTTTGCAATTGCGGCAAATTTTCTTGACCGATGCTTGAACTCTCATGGTCTGTCCTTTTCTTCAAAATGAAATTCCGGACCTTGTTTGATCCGGAATACGATGCAGGCCTTAATCAAAGCGAACGGCATTATAGCTACTGTTCTGCCCTTTTGGTGAAAAACCGACCGTAAATACAGCCAACCGACACCAAGGACATCAATCCAACCCTGCATGTCCTTTTCGAGTTTGCTTTTCAAAACCGGCAAGCGGTCGTGTCTGGCATCTCGTCCAAGGCCGGGATGATGCTATTCACACCACCCCGATCCCGGTCTTCAGTTACGCGCCGCCCTTGAAGTTAGCCTTCTTGAGCAAGCTTTCATATTGATGCGACATGACGTAGGACTGCATTTGAGCCATGAAATCCATTGTCACCACAACCAGAATCAGCAGCGAAGTACCACCAAAGTAGAACGGTACGTTCCACTTCAGAATCAGGAACTCCGGAATCAGACAGATCACGGTGATGTAAAGCGCACCAATCAACGTCAATTTCAAAATCAGTTTTTCGATGTACCGCGCGGTATGCTCACCCGGACGGTAGCCCGGAATCATCGCCCCACTCTTCTTCAGGTTATCCGCAGTTTCCTTTGGATTGAAAACCAGCGCCGTGTAGAAGTAGCAGAAGAAAATGATAGCTGCAGCATACAGAATCACATACAGCGGTTGCCCCGGATGGAGCATGTCACCAATCGATTTGAGCCACGAGAACCGGTCACTGTTACCACTCCACGACAATACAGTGGCTGGAAACAGAATGATCGACGAAGCAAAAATCGGCGGGATGACGCCAGCCATATTGATCTTGAGCGGCAAATGCGTGCTTTGCGCTTGCATGATGCGGTTGCCGACTTGGCGCTTGGCGTAGTTCACCGGCACTTTACGTTGCCCGCGTTCTACAAAAACCACTGCTGCCGTCAACAACACAACACCAACAAACAAACCGAGCACCAGGAAAATCGGCAACGAACCCTGGTTAGCCAAGGTCAGCGTCTTGCCGATCGCCGCTGGCACGCCAGAAGCAATACCCGCACAGATCAAAATCGAAATACCGTTGCCTATACCCCGCTCCGTAATCTGCTCGCCCAGCCACATGAGGAACATCGTACCGGTCACCAGCGTAATGATGGTCAACGGCACAAATTGCACATAAGGCAGAACAACCAGATTCGGTTGCTTCAACAGCAAAGAAGCAATACCGAAGCTTTGGAAGGTAGCCAGCAGAACCGTCGCATAACGCGTGTACTGCGTAATCTTGCGACGACCTGCCTCACCTTCTTTCTTCAGCTGCTTCAACTGGGGCAACACTTCCGCGGCCAACTGCAAAATGATGGACGCGGAAATGTAAGGCATGATCCCGATGGCAAACACGGTGAAGCGCGACAAAGCGCCACCCGAGAACATGTTAAACATGTTCAACAGGCCCGTTTGCGAGGACTCGAACAACCGAGCCAGCTCGACCGGATTGATCCCTGGGACGGGAATATGCGCACCAATACGGTACACAATCAACGCGCCCAACATGAACCAGATCCGTTTCTTCAGATCTGCAAACTTGTTTGCAGAACCAGCCAGAGCGGGATTCGCCACGTTTTAGCCTCTCAGCAATTACTCAGCGATGCTGCCACCAGCTGCTTCAATCGCAGCACGGGCACCCTTGGTTGCAGCGATACCTTTCAGCGTCACTGCTTTTTCGATCTTGCCCGACAGCACGACCTTGGCACCCAGGCAAAGCTGAGAAACCAGACCAGCTTGCTTGAGAACCAACAGATCGACTTCAGCAACCGGCAGCGCTTGCAGCGCGGACAGGTTTACTTCGCCAGTGCGACCGCGGGACAACGATACGAAGCCACGCTTGGGCAGGCGACGTTGCAAAGGCATTTGACCGCCTTCAAAACCCACCTTGTGGAAGCCGCCAGCTCGGGACTTTTGACCCTTGTGACCGCGACCAGCAGTTTTACCCAGACCGGAGCCAATACCGCGACCAACGCGACGCTTGGCGTGTTTCGCGCCAGCTGCGGGTTTCAGGTTATTCAGTTCCATTTAACCCTCCACTTTCAGCAGATAGCTGATCTTGTTGATCATGCCGCGATTTTCCGGCGTATCAATCACTTCGGAGCTGCTGTTGAGCTTGCGCAGACCCAGACCACGGGCGCATGCCTTGTGGCTTTCCAGGCGACCGATCAAGCTCTTGACCAGCGTTACTTTTACTTTCTTGCCGTCAGTCATTCCGCCACCCCAAGAATTTCTTCTACGGACAGGCCGCGCTTGGCAGCGATATCCGAAGCGGTGTGCAGCTTGGACAAACCGTCCAGCGTTGCGCGAACCAGGTTGTACGGATTCGTGGAACCATGACACTTGGCAGTAATGTTGTGAACGCCCATTACTTCGAACACAGCGCGCATTGGGCCACCAGCGATAATGCCGGTACCTTCACGAGCTGGTTGCATGAAGACGGTAGTTGCACCGTGCTTGCCGATTACGGCATGCGGTACGGTACCGTTCTTCAGCGGCGCCTTGAACATCTTGCGACGTGCTTCGTCCAGACCCTTTTGTACAGCGACCGGCACTTCTTTGGACTTACCCTTGCCCATGCCGACGCCACCATCGCCATCACCGACTACTGTCAGCGCTGCGAAACCCAGAATACGACCACCCTTCACGACCTTGGTTACGCGATTAACCGCAACCATCTTTTCACGAAGGCCGTCCGAGCGATCTTCTGATTCGTTTCTAGCCATTTGATAACTCCAAACTCAATTAGAAGACCAGACCGCCTTCGCGTGCCGCATCCGCCAGCGCTTTCACGCGGCCGTGGTATTTGAAACCGGAACGGTCAAATGCCACGTTAAGGATACCGACAGCCTTGGCCTTTTCTGCAATACGCTTGCCAATCGCGACGGCAGCGTCAACGCTGGCGCCGTTCTTGATTTCACCGCGCGCATCTTTTTCCAAAGAAGACGCAGAAACAAGCACTTTGCTGCCCGTTTCATCAATGATCTGGGCGTAAATGTGGCTATTGGTGCGATGCACCGACAGGCGCACGACCTTGAGCTCCGCAATCTTTGCACGGGTTTTACGTGCGCGGCGAACTCGAGTTTCTTTCTTGTCCATGATTCAGCCTCGATTACTTCTTCTTGGTTTCTTTAAGCGTTACCACTTCATCCGAGTAACGCACGCCCTTGCCCTTATAGGGTTCCGGAGCGCGGTAAGCGCGGATTTCAGCAGCAACCTGACCAAGAACTTGCTTGTCGGCGCCCTTGAGGACGATTTCGGTCTGAGTCGGGGTTTCCACCTTCACACCAGCCGGCATCTTGTGCGCGACAGGGTGAGAGAAACCCAGAGTCAGGTTCAGCAAATCGCCTTGAGCCTGAGCACGATAACCAACGCCCACCAGGTTCAGCTTGCGCTCGAAACCCTTGGAAACGCCGGTCACCATGTTGTTCACCAGTGCACGGACGGTACCGGACATTGCACGTGCATTCTTGCCATCGCCTTGCGCGGCAAACACGACTGCATTGTCTTCAATCTTTACACTGACGTCGCCAGTCAAAGCCTGAACCAGGGAACCATTCGGACCCTTGACCACGATCTCGGAGGCACTGAGTTTGACTTCAACGCCCGACGGGATAGCGACCGGATTTTTTGCTACACGAGACATTGCATCACCTCATTAAGCAACGAAGCACAGAAGCTCGCCACCAACACCGTTGGCACGCGCTTTGCGATCGGTCATCACACCCTTGGACGTGGAAACAATCGCCACGCCAAGACCATTCATTACTTGCGGAATGTTATCCGAGCCCTTGTACACACGCAGGCCTGGCTTCGAGACGCGTTCGATGCGCTCGATAACCGGACGACCGGCGTAGTACTTGAGTTCGATAGTCAGTTCACGCTTGATATCGCCAGCAACTGCGAAAGACTCGACATAGCCTTCGTCTTTCAGCACTTGAGCGATTGCAGCCTTCAACTTGGAAGACGGCATTGTTACCGAAACCTTGGCCGCACGCTGAGCGTTACGGATGCGGGTCAGCATATCGGCGATAGGATCATGCATTGCCATATTTCTTCTCCTGTCCCGATTACCAGCTTGCCTTGGTCATGCCGGGGATTTCACCCTTCATGGCCAATTCACGCAGTTTGTTACGAGCCAGACCGAACTTGCGGAAAGTACCGCGCGGACGACCGGTCAAGGAGCAACGATTGCGAACGCGAGCAGGGCTGGCGTTGCGGGGCAGTTGCTGGAACTTCAGACGCGCTGCAAAGCGGTCTTCTTCGGTCGCGTTTTGGTCGTTGATGATCGACAGCAGCTGAGCACGCTTGGCTGCGAACTTCTCGACGGTAGCGCGGCGCTTTTCCTCACGATTAATCAATGAGAGTTTTGCCATGTTGTTCGCCTCAATTCTTGAACGGGAACTTGAAGGCGGCCAGCAGCGCGCGCGCTTCATCGTCAGTCTTCGCGGTTGTCGTGATGGTAATGTTCATACCACGCAACGCGTCGATCTTGTCGTACTCGATTTCCGGGAAAATGATCTGTTCTTTAACGCCCATGTTGTAGTTACCACGGCCATCAAAGGACTTGCCATTCACGCCACGGAAGTCACGTACACGCGGAAGCGCAACCGACACCAGACGATCCAGGAATTCGTACATACGTTCGCGGCGCAGGGTTACCTTGCAGCCGACCGGATAGCCGTCACGGATCTTGAAGCCAGCGATGGATTTCTTTGCTTTGGTCACAACGGCTTTTTGGCCGGTGATCGCTTGCATGTCGCCTACGGCGTGTTCCATCACTTTCTTGTCAGCAACCGCTTCACCCACACCCATGTTCACGGTGATTTTTTCGATGCGCGGCACTTCCATGACCGACTTGTAACCGAACTGTTCTACCAGTTGCGGCACAACTGTTTCTTTATAAAACTCTTGCAGACGGACCATTGTGTCTCTCCTTAAGCGCCAACAACTTCGCCATTGGACTTGAAGAAGCGGACTTTCTTGCCGTCTTCGAGTGCCTTGAAGCCAACGCGATCAGCCTTACCGGTCGTCGCATTGAAAATAGCGATGTTGGAAACGTGAATCGACATGGTCTTTTCGACAATCCCGCCCTGCTGACCACGCATCGGATTAGGCTTTTGGTGTTTTTTCACCACGTTCACGCCTTCAACGACAACACGATCTTCGTCCGGAATCACGCGCAGCACGGTACCGCGCTTGCCCTTGTCTTTACCTGTGATGACGATGACTTCGTCACCCTTGCGAATCTTGTTCATGCGGCTTCTCCTTACAGCACTTCGGGCGCGAGCGACACGATCTTCATGAAGCGCTCAGTACGCAATTCACGCGTAACTGGCCCGAAGATGCGGGTACCGATCGGCTCAAGCTTGCCGTTCAAAAGGACAGCAGCATTGCCATCAAACTTGATGAGGGAACCATCAGCGCGACGAACACCCTTGGCAGTACGAACTACCACGGCGTTGTACACATCACCCTTCTTGACACGACCACGCGGGGCCGCATCTTTGATGGTGACCTTGATGATATCGCCAACAGACGCGTAACGACGCTTGGAGCCGCCCAACACCTTGATGCACATAACCGAGCGCGCACCAGTGTTGTCTGCAACCTCCAGCATGGATTGCATTTGAATCATTGGAAAAAAACCTCCAACTTAACCCGCGAAACCTCGACAAGTCGAAGCACTGCGCTCGACCGAAGCCGAGCAAATCGCGGCCAGTTTTGGACCCCGTAAGGGGAAAACGATGCAACGAATCAGGTGAAACACCAAACCCATTACAACATGAGAAAACGGGCATTGTACGCGAAGTACAATGCCCGTGCAACCATCTGATGCAAATTAGAGTTCTGGCGAAGCCAGAACCCCATGCATTAGACGATACGTGCTTTTTCGAGAACCTCAGTCACCACCCAAGCCTTGGTCTTCGAGAGGGGACGGCCCTCAACGATAGTGACCAGATCGCCTTCGTGGTACTGATTGGTTTCGTCATGCGCGTGGTATTTCTTGGACCGACGCACAACCTTGCCATAGAGCGGGTGTTTCACCAGATGCTCAACCAGCACGGTCACGGTCTTGTCCATCTTGTCGCTGACTACACGGCCAGTCAGCGTACGCTTCAGTTTAGCTTCAGACATATTAAGCCGCCTTTTGCGCCAGGATGGTACGAACGCGCGCAATATCCTTGCGCACCCGGTTGATTTCGGTGTTTTTTGCCAGCTGGCCGGTGGCGTGCTGCATACGCAGACTGAACTGCGCTTTCAGCAACGCAGTCAGTTCGCTCTTCAGCTCGCCTTCGGATTTTTGACGAAGTTCAGCAGCTTTCATCATTGCCCCACTTGACGAGAGACGAAGGACACTGCGAACGGCAGCTTGGCCGAGGCCAGACGGAAGGCTTCGCGAGCGATTTCTTCTGCCACACCATCCAGTTCGTAGAGCACTTTGCCTGGTTGAATTTCAGCAACCCAGTATTCCGGGCTACCCTTACCGTTACCCATCCGCACTTCGGCAGGCTTGGTCGAGATTGGTTTGTCCGGGAACACACGGATCCACACACGACCGCCACGCTTGATGTAACGGGTAATAGCACGACGGGCAGACTCGATCTGACGCGCGGTCAGACGGCCACGACCCATTGCCTTCAGGCCGAAGGTGCCGAACGCAACACTGTTACCGCGAGTAGCGATACCAGTGTTACGGCCCTTTTGAACCTTACGGTATTTAAGTCTAGTTGGCTGCAGCATTGCGAGGCCCCTTACGTTCACGCTTGCGTGTTTCTACCGGTTCTTGTGCAGCCTTTTCGCCTGGCTTCACTTCGCCTTTGTAGACCCAAACTTTGATACCGATGATGCCGTAAGTGGTCTGCGCTTCCGAAGTCGCGTAGTCAATGTCGGCACGCAGGGTATGCAAAGGCACGCGGCCTTCGCGATACCATTCGGTACGCGCAATTTCGATACCATTCAGACGACCGGACGACATGATCTTGATGCCTTGGGCACCCAGACGCATGGCATTCTGCATCGCACGCTTCATGGCACGACGGAACATCACACGCTTTTCAAGTTGCGAAGCGATGCTGTCAGCGATGATTTGCGCGTCGATTTCCGGCTTGCGAACTTCTTCGATGTTCACATGGACCGGCACCTTCAGGATGCCTTGCAGCTGACCCTTCAGGACTTCGATGTCTTCGCCCTTCTTGCCGATCACAACACCCGGACGTGCAGTGTGGATAGTGATCTTGGCATTCTTGGCCGGACGCTCGATAACCACGCGGCTAACCGAAGCATTTGCCAGCTTCTTCTTCAGGAATGCGCGGACTTCAACATCTTCCGTCAGCATCTTGCTGAAGTTTTTGCTGTTTGCGTACCAGCGCGAAGCCCAGTTTTTTGTTACAGCCAGACGGAAACCCGTCGGATGAATTTTCTGACCCATAATCGCTCCTTAGTCGCCAACAGTCAGCGTGATGTGGCAGGTTTGCTTCTCAATGCGATTGCCGCGGCCTTTGGCACGAGCGGAAAAACGCTTGAGGGATGGACCCTTATCCACATAAATGGTGGCGACCTTGAGTGAATCGATATCGGCGCCTTCATTGTGCTCGGCGTTGGCGATAGCGGATTCCAGTACTTTCTTGATCAGCACTGCGCCCTTTTTAGGGCTAAAGGCCAGGATATTAAGTGCTTGCTCAACCGGCTTGCCACGAACGAGATCAGCAACAAGGCGTGCCTTTTGGGCGGAGAGGCGAGCACTGCTCAGTACAGCGGATACTTGCATGTCATCACCTTAGCGCTTGGCTTTCTTGTCGGCGGCATGGCCTTTGAAAGTACGGGTGAGTGCGAACTCGCCCAACTTGTGGCCAACCATGTTTTCGTTCACATATACCGGCACGTGTTGCTTGCCGTTATGCACAGCGATCGTCAGACCGACGAAGTCTGGCAGAACGGTAGAACGACGCGACCAGGTCTTGATTGGGCGCTTGTCGTTCGAACCACGCGCAGCCTCGATCTTCTTGATCAGGTGCAGGTCAACGAACGGGCCCTTCTTGATAGAACGTGCCATGTTCAATTACCTCTTATTCGCAGGACGGCGACGAACGCGCATGCCATCGGTACGTTTGTTGTTACGGGTACGGTAGCCCTTGGTCGGCTGGCCCCATGGGCTAACCGGCACACGACCTTCACCAGTACGACCCTCACCACCACCGTGTGGGTGATCGATCGGGTTCATTGCAGTACCACGAACGGTCGGGCGAATACCCAACCAGCGTTTGGCACCAGCTTTACCGTAAGAACGCAGGCTATGCTCTTCGTTACCAACTTCACCCAGGGTGGCGCGGCAGTCGATGTGTACCTTGCGGATTTCGCCAGAGCGCAAACGCAATTGAGCGTAAGCACCTTCGCGAGCCAGCAATTGAACACTAACACCAGCCGAACGAGCCAGCTGAGCACCCTTACCAGGCTGCAGTTCAACGCAATGGATGGTGGAACCCACCGGAATATTGCGGATCGGCAGCGCGTTACCAGCCTTGATCGGAGCATCTGCACCGGAAACGACAGTCGCACCAGCTTTCACGCCCTTAGGCGCGATGATGTAGCGACGTTCGCCATCGGCGTAGCACAGCAGCGCGATATTGGCGGTACGGTTCGGATCGTATTCAAGGCGTTCAACCTTGGCGACGATACCGTCCTTGTTACGCTTGAAGTCGATGATCCGATAGTGTTGCTTGTGACCACCACCCTTATGACGGGTTGTGATAACACCACGGTTGTTACGACCGGCGGTCTTGGATTGCGGCTCGAGCAGGGGCGCGTATGGCGCACCTTTGTGCAGGTCGGGATTAACAACCTTCACTACTGCGCGGCGACCGGCAGACGTCGGTTTTACTTTTACCAATGCCATTTTTCAGTCTCCCTTATTGCGCAGCCGCAAGGTCGATTTCCTGGCCGGCAGCAAGGCTGATATAAGCCTTCTTCCAGCTGGCACGACGACCAGTGAAACGACCATGACGCTTGACCTTGCCATGCACGTTCAGAACTTGCACAGCCTCAACTTTGACCTTGAACAGCAGTTCAACTGCAGCCTTGATCTCAGCCTTGGTCGCGTCAACCGACACGCGGAACACGATCTGCTCATTCTTGTCAGCGATCATGGTCGACTTTTCAGAGACGACCGGAGCGCGCAGAACCTGCAGCAGACGGTTTTCAGTAAATTGCGTCATGCGAACATCTCCTCGAAGGCAGCCAGCGCATCGCGGGTCAGCACAACCTTCTTGAAACGCACGAGGCTGACCGGATCGGCCTGCGACGGCTCCAGCACCAGCACATTGGCCAGATTGCGGGAAGCGAGGTACAGGTTTTCGTCCAGTTCCTTCGTGATGATCAGCGCGGATTCCAGCTTCAGCGACTCCAGCTTTTGCACGAAAGACTTGGTCTTCGGTGCGTCCAGCTTGATGTCGTCAACGATAACCAGACGATCTTCACGAACCAGTTGCGACAGAATGGTCGCGATACCGGCGCGGTACATCTTGCGGTTAACTTTGTGGCTGAAATTTTCGTCCGGGCTATTCGGGAAAATACGACCACCACCACGCCACAGAGGCGAGGAAGTCATACCAGCGCGAGCACGACCGGTGCCCTTTTGCTTGAATGGCTTCTTGGTGGAGTGATTGACCTGTTCACGGTCTTTCTGTGCACGATTACCGCTGCGAGCGTTCGCGAAGTAAGCGGTCACAACCTGGTGAACCAGCGCTTCGTTGAATTCACGCGCAAACAGGGCATCAGAGCCGGCGACGGCAGCTTGCGCCTCGCCACTTGCATTAATGACTTTAAGTTCCATTACGCACCTGCCTTCACACTCGGGCGAACGACAACGTCATTACCCTTGGAGCCCGGCACTGCGCCGCGAACCAACAGCAATTGACGCTCAACGTCGATACGGACGACTTCCAGGTTTTGCACGGTACGCTTGACGTTACCAAGCTGACCAGCCATGCGCTTACCCGGGAAAACACGACCCGGATCTTGCGCCATACCAATGGAACCCGGCGTATTGTGCGAGCGCGAGTTACCGTGAGTAGCACGATTGGAACTGAAGTTGTGGCGCTTGATAACACCGGAGAAGCCCTTACCCTGGCTAGTACCGGAGACATCTACCAATTGACCAACAGTGAACAGTTCAACGGACAGCGCATCACCCGCCTTCAGATCAGACAGTTTTTCAACTGGCACACGGAACTCAACGAGATCCAGACCAGCTTCAACGCCTGCTTTGGCAAAGTGACCGGCTTCCGCCTTGTTCACACGATTGGCCTTCTTTGCACCGAAAGTAACCTGAACGGCTGCATAGCCATCAGTTTCCGGCGACTTGACTTGCGTGACGCGATTAGCAGTCATGTCCAGCACCGTTACTGGAATGGACGCGCCATCCTCAGCAAAGACACGGGTCATGCCGACTTTACGTCCGACGAGACCTAAGCTCATAGTTATTTCCTTTTCAGGGCCGATTTCGATTGACCGGCAAATAACCGTTAATTAAAAAAAACGAGCTTACCGTTAAAAAACCGGTAAGCCCGCGATATTAGCACTAAATTTCCTGTCTTTGCAAGCACTTAGCTCGCTCAAACCAAAATCCATGCTCTCATTCTATTTGGTCGTGAGACCCTGCTGCGGGCAAAGCGGTTATTCCGCCCTGCCCGCGCCGCATTATTGCAGCTTGATCTCGACGTCCACACCAGCTGGAAGATCCAGTTTCATCAGTGCGTCAACAGTCTTGTCGGTAGGATCGACAATATCCATCAGGCGCAGATGAGTACGGATTTCGAACTGGTCGCGCGAAGTCTTGTTCACGTGCGGCGAACGCAGAACGTCGAAACGTTCGATTTTCGTCGGCAACGGAACCGGACCCTTCACAACAGCACCGGTACGCTTGGCTGTATCAACGATTTCCTGCGCGGAACGGTCGATCAGGGCGTAGTCGAATGCTTTCAGGCGGATACGAATTTTTTGGTTTTGCATGTCAGTGCCTTATTCCAGAACCTTGGCAACCACACCGGCGCCAACGGTACGGCCACCTTCGCGGATCGCGAAGCGCAGACCTTGTTCCATAGCGATCGGTGCAATCAGGGCAACAGTGATGGTCACGTTGTCACCTGGCATCACCATTTCAGTACCTTCCGGCAGGCTGATCGCGCCAGTCACGTCGGTAGTACGGAAGTAGAACTGCGGACGGTAGTTG
>NZ_JARLJK010000058.1:0-8187 GCF_031291215.1 Silvimonas sp. | reverse complement strand
CTGTGTGCAACAGTAGGTGTATATCTGCGTCTGAGTTTCTGTTTACTGTGCTTGTGCTTGTGCTCTCCTGGCCTTGCTGTAGCATTTCCGTCTTCCTGCTCGTGTAGTGTGCATCTTCTCCCTGTGCGTCTGTCCCCCTGTGTACGTGTGCATGTCCCTGCGTTTCTGTGCGTGTGTGTGATATCCCGCGTCCAAGACGTGTTTAGTTACAATGTCAGGCGGGGGTGCACGCAAACACACACACACACACACGTTCTCCCGGAAAAGGGCGAGTTTGTGGACCCGCCTGTTTGGGGACGTGAGCCTCTTAGTTTCTGATTCTTGACTCTTGACGCCCACGCGGGCGACGTGGGGGCAGGAAGCGCTCCTTGAAATTGGCGCGTTTGTAAATGTACCTGTAACATAACGTTCTGTATTGTGTGGGGGGCAGCACAACAAAAACGTGGCCCACCCGGGGCAAGCATTTTTTTAAAAAATGAGGGAAGGTCCATGCCCCCCAAAAATGTGTGGGGGGCTCGTTTGGACCTTGTCGTCACTTTGCCTCTCTGCAATTTCTCGCGGATGGCCAGCTCTCCGCGGTTCCCGCTTGTCACATTCGATGGACAACTGACCGATCAATGCCCTGCGGGGCGTTGGGTCGTCCCAGCTTTGGGGGACCCGCCGCTGAACGGCATCAAGCCAGACCGCTTCGAATTCAAAGAAGGGGAGGAGTACGTCAAGGTCAAGGGGACGGTCCTCCAGGGGCGTGCCTCACATTTGCATGCTTTACCACATCAGAGGTACTTCCTTTTTACGGAGGAGGCCATGAAGAGAGTGCTGGCGCGACAGGAGGAGCAAGAATCGCGCATCCCGCTCGGCGCTAAGCTGCCAATTCAAAACCTGGTCGGCGCGCCTCAGCTCTGCCAGGTTAGGAACGTGCCTACTTACTTTATACGTATTATGAGTCCTGTTTGAGGCCACGCCCGCCACAGGAACCGAGGAACCCGGCCGCAACAGACCCAAGAGGCACAGTTCAGGGTTCGTGCCCTTCGCATCGCGTCCCGGGCTGTTCGCGCCCGTTTTGTGCATCTATGCCTTGTATTATTGGTTTGCAGCCAGCGAAGTTGAGGGGGCGGCATTCACACTGGTGGAACTTGGCCAACGTGTCCGGCAGCTTGATGACGACGTTTCACCCCGTGCGTGCGACCTCACACTGCTTCGCATCGGCGAAATTAGCGCATCTTTCTTATTCTCTTTGCAGACGTGTCTGTGGAGCTGCTTGGTGAAGTGCTTCGTGAAGCTGCTGCGCAGGCTGCGTCCTTTGCTCCCGCCTTGTTTGAGAATTGGTCTGTCACGGGCACGTGGACTCGGGCTCCATTGGCGGACTTCGTTGGTGGCACCATCAGGAACGCATTCTCAACACCGTCCTCTTCTCGAGGGGTTTCAATCACACGCTCGGCGCTCACAACTGAGCCGACATGGGACGTGGTCATTGAAGGCCCCCAATGTCGCCCTGTTCCACTCTCTGCCGGACTCCAGGATGCGCTGTCGCTGCTTGCGCACGAATGGTGCATGCTCCCTCATGACGGTGATGGTTTCCCAACCACTGTCCAAGTAACGGCTGTGGGCATCAAACCCCTGCTTCTGCTCGTGCTCCCGTTGGTGGCGGGTGCCTGTGTGTGCCGTGGTGTCATCTGCGAGACAAGTGTGCTTCGTGGGCGTACAGGTACCAAGTCTTCTATGCATATTATCGTTGTGCCCTCCCCCCCCCCATGATTGCACGCGTGTATGCTCCTCCATTGGTTTTACCTCAAATTTTGTGTTCTCAACCTGTGCAGAGCTGCACAGCGAGCCTATCCTTGCCAAGCAAACTGCGGCGACAATAATTGCTGCAGTGGATCCAGGGGCAAGGCCAACAGACACCAGCTTCTCGTGTGTCCGGCACGTCTCCTGCTCAATTCTCATCCTCGGGTTGTCAGTGGGTGACAAGCCTGACCCCGCAGGCAGATGCCCCGCGTGTGCGGCCCTGTGGAAATTAAACCTGTGTCGAGCGACTGCCCGTTTTCACCAGGAGGAGGCCTCTCCAGTGATAGTGAACTTTGGTGCATCAGTTGGCGGCCCTGCTGTGACTCTGCCGAAACGAGTTTTCAGCCCCACCACGCCGAAGTGCTTTTTAAGCAAGGTAAGCTCTGACCTCTCACTCCCCCCACCCTGGAACGTGAAGGGTTCGTAGGGGGCCAGTGCTTCTTGTACACGCTCCCAATGCTTGCCTTTACGCGGCTTTTGTCAAACAGGCTGAGGAAGCAGCACAGGCCGCAGTGCGCCTGGCAATGAAAACCAAGACGGCGCTGGATAAGGCGGGGGAAGTCCAAAAGCAACTAGAGGCTAAGTTGGACCGTCGCCCAGACCTAATGGCACTGTTCACAAAAGTGTATGAGCCGCTGAAGGAGGCAGAGGAGGCGTTGAGGCGAGAGGAGGTGATTGCCAGGGCGCTGCTTCATTGCCGCCGGCACTGGCCGGGAGTGCTGTTGTTTCCCTCAGTTGTACTCTGTTTGGCCGGGGCTTTCCGGTATGTGGTTCATGCGTTTTTTTTGTGTTTACACATCCTTTTGTTTTTCAGGCCAAGCTTGCAGCAATGAAGAGGTGGCACCACGACAACAGTACTCGCCATGGTGACGCCTACCAAGAGGAGAGCAAGCGTGTCCACAACAAAGAACTCATCCGAGAGCTTCATGGCTTGAATTACAACGGTGAGTACGGGTCACGGACCAGCCAAGAGGATGGCCTTGTCGCCCTCCACGACAACGTCACTGATCAGAAGCGTTTAGTGAAACGCAAACAAGACACTGTCAAGAGCCTCAAGATCCAGCTGGCCACTGTCAATGACCTAGTCACGTCTGTCTTTGGAGCTCTGGACAAAGACGCCCATGCCTTCTTGGCTGACTCGGGAATGGACCACAACACGATTGAGGAGTTGCGGCATCTTGCCGGCCCCTCCACCATGCTTGGCGCCATGCAGCAGCACTGGCTGCAGAATCTGGGCAAGAGCCGGACAACGATGGCATACCCGCCAATGCTGATCCACTTCGCCCTCCTGGTCCACAACACCAGCCCGTCTGCTGCCCGAAAGGTACGAGCATGCTTCCCTCTCATGTTTCCCTCGGAGGCAACGCTCAGGCGGGCAAACAACACGAAGGCTGCGAGCAGTGGTGTGGGAGAGGACGCGCTGAAGCTTGCGTGGGAGTTGTCTCACGGACCCCACGTCAAGAAAGAGGACCGGTTTGGGACTCTCGAAAACGACGACGTCAGCATCCAAGAGGTACCTGTGGCGTGAGTTTGGCAGGATCTCCCTGTATGCACAATGTCATGTTCTGTGCGTGTGTGGGTGTGCAGGGTATCCTCTTCAGCGGAGACGGGAAACTGGTCGGTTTCAAAGAGGAGACACCTTTGGCACTGGCCCGACGCGCCAATAACCCAGACTTCACGTTTGAAGATCTCATACCCCAGTGTGCAACGCACGCCAACGTGTGGTACTTCCGGGGCCACAGTGGCGTCATTTCTTTCCCCTTCGCCACGTTTTTTGTGCACCAGAGCGACCAGAACAAGGCGTACGACATGGTGTTGGATCTCAACGCCTGTGTTGCAGGGCTGGCATTGTGCGACCTCCACGTCACGGCGTGTACATTCGATCTGCATCCCACAAACCTGGTATTGCTCACCTTGTGTTTCTTGCCAGTGTGCATGTACTGCGCTGGTGCTAACGTTGCGCGTAAAACTTCGCAGACATTTCAGCGCGTGTTGACCACACCGTTTGGCAAGGGCCCCCCCGACAGAGTGCACCCAAACCTGCCCTGGCTCGCTCCAAGTCCCGAACCGGCCGCTGACGCCCCTTGCGCTGTGACGCCTCCGCCCTTGGATTCAGTGCTCCCTCGTCAGCCTGAGCCTGCTGTTGCTGTGAGCACGGGTCCTGTCCGAGTCGTCTCGGGCCCGGGCACTGGCACCGGGGTTGGCGCCGGTGGCCGTCCTGTTGTGCTGCCCGAGACTGCAGCGCTTCCTGACGAGGATGACTCGGAGCCTGGTTGTGCTGGCGATAGCCCTCACTTTGGCATGGCACTGGTGGAGCGTGGCACCGTCATTACTTCGGAGATCGACGTGCGATACAGGGCACTCGTGCAGAAGTCGCTGCAACGCGCAACATACAGCCCGCATCCCCTGGACGCTGGCACACTCCTCATCCACTTTGGCGACCCCACCCACATCCTCAAGAACTGCCGCAACCATTTCGATGCGTCCTCCACTGCCGGCTCACGCAAAATGGTGAAGGTTGTCAAGAACAGCGATGGGTCCTTTCACCTGTATGACATCTCCATGTCTCATGTTCGCGAAGCTCACCAGTACAGCCAGCAGCATCACAGCTCGTGCACAACCCCGCTCACATTCACTGCCCTCAACCTGACAGCGTGGTCCAAGATGTCTGTGGCCCCGCTTCGTGCTTTGTTTCACCCCAGGACTGTGGCGCTCCTCCGCTGCGTGCAGCGAGATGCAGGGGACACCGTGTTCAGCAGCGATCCAACTGCCACCATTGAATTTCTGGATGACATGCACCTGCTCCTCACGTGCATGTTCTCACCTGGGCTCGGCCACAAGTACTGCACAGTCCAGGACAGGCGCCTGCTGCAGTGTGTCGCTATCATCGAGAAAATGGAGGCGCAAAGGCGCCTGATTCAGGAGTACGCAGCTGCAAATGGGATCCGTCCTGCTGATGCTGAACTGCTGCACTTGCCGCGTGAGACATTTGATGCGCTGGTCAAGTGTGTCTTTGGTTTCGTGCTGCTCGTGTACCACCTGACCAGCGCTGACGCAGGAAGGGGCGGCACATCTCAGGCTCTGACCACCCCCCTTCGCTTGTCATGGCCAAACAACGACCACATCGAGCATCACTTTGGCAACCTGCGCCAGTCGTCCTCCGAGACCAATCCCACCGCTCTCCGTGTGCAGCAGACAACGAAGATCGGCGTCAAACGCTACATCAGTGCCAAGCTGGTTGGCAAGGATGATCGCCAGCGTAAGTCCACTGCTGGTGACCACTCCTTCACGCCCGACCTTCCCCCTCCTGTTCCAAACGCCCGTCGCAAGCTTCTGGCCGGGGACCTTCAGGCTGGACGTGCTCGTAGTGCCAGTGAGCCTGGGTCTGAGGAAGGAGAGGACTCCGAGTCGGAGAACATTGGTGACAGCCGCCCACGCGTGCCACTGCCAGCGCCAACAGGCTGTGGTTCTTACCGTTTCGCTTGGCCCCTGACGGTTTCCCCCCAGCCAACACGACAGATAGCCAGTGGTGTGGATGAATCGGAGGTTGCTCTGAACCCAGGAGGTGATCGCCCTGCTGCTCCTCCCTGTGCCCCGCCTGCTCCAGTGGCCACACCGCTTCCTCCGGTGCTGAATGGCGCAGTTGGGGCAACCGCGGAGGTGGTAAGTGCGGTGCTGCTTCGGTTTCGGAATGCCCCTGGACCCAAGGCCTCGCAGCTGCTGGAGGAGTTTCTCTCCATTCCAGCAGGAGCTCTCAAGCAGTTCATCGAAGCGGTGCGCAAGAACGTCAACTTTGACCTCGCCAGACGCAGTGGTGGTGGGCAGCTTGAGTGGGGGGGCGCGACGTGGAGTGGGCGTATGCAGGAGGCTTACACCGCGTTCATGCAAGCATTCTTCCCTGCGACACAACGGCGGGAATGCTGGCAGCAGTGTACTGGCCACAATTCTGAGCTGTCTCCGCTCTTGTCTCTGTTCGTCTTCCACGACACGCTCTCTGTCATTTTGGCGCACCCCAGCCTCTCCCCAAGCCCAGACGCGCCGCCTTCCACCCAAGGTGCTGTGGAAGCGTATTGGTACTCCGCCCAGTTCCAAGAGCGGCATGCCGACACGTTCCACGAGGGCACAGTGGAGGCCCTGCTTCTGGAGTGTGAGGCAGACTTACCCACCCTGCACGACGAGTTCCAAACTGCGAACCTAGCGTACGTGGCGGGCTGGGACGTCTACGGGTTGCGCAAGGTTCGGCAGTTCTGCAAGCCCCGCTACCATGCGAGTGGGCGAACGCTGCCAGCAGGTGTCCGAGCCGCTGACGTTGACCAAGCTGCGCAGGCGATTGTGCGTGACCTGGACACGACAGTGGGGCCCTACGTTGCGAAATCTGTTCGCCTAGGTCCTCAACAACGCCTGACGGTGGTGACAGAGGCCTTCAAGCGCTTCATGCTTCAGCTGGAGTGGTACATCCACAAGAAGCTCCTGACACCAGCAAACACACGCAAGCACCTTGGCAACGTGATCGTGTGGTGCGCTCAGAAGCTGTCAGAGAGCGCCTTCATCCGGCGCTGTTGGGAGGGTGTGTTTACGACCAAACCCACGTCACCTGTGGAGGAGATTGCTCGGGTGTGCGTGTTGGAGCGGGCAGTGGAACGCTACATGCTCTCCCGCCAGAAGACATTCCGCAGGACGACCAGCCTCCTGCCTGAGGCGTCCTCCAACACGGCACTGCGTACCGGGCGGAAGGTGGCCGGAGCGCAGGCCATGCGCAAGGACAAGAAGCGCACCAAACCGCCCCCGGCCGCCGCCCCCCCTAGTGCAGCCACGCCGGGACCCGCAGCCCTGGCTTCAGCACCAGGCCCGCCCCTGAAGCGCCGAGGAAGGCCAGCACGATCACTTCCCCGAGTTGCTACCGTGGGGGAGCGAGTGCCGCCCTCACCTCCACCTGGCGCTGTGGCTGCCCAGGTCCCACAGGCTCCTCCAGTGCCTCCAGTTCCCGTACCGCCACCAGCACGTGTTCAAGCTGCATCCACGCGGCAAAGAGCAGCAGCACCCGGGCCAACTTCAGGGCCGATTGGGGCCATCATTGGGCCCAGAGTGGCTGCGCAGCCTACGCCCGCGCCCCCAGTTCCTCAGCTTGCCCAACAGCACCTCACCTGTCGGCACAGTGACAGGAAGCGCAAGCTCACATCGTTCCCTGACTGCTTGTGAACACACACACACACACACACACACACACACACACACACACACACACAACACACACAACACACAACACACACCAATGAATGAACTCGACTTCCGTTGTGCAGGCGTGGAGAAACGGGGCGAACTCATTGGTGAACATAACGGGCACCTCTAAAACACACAGGATGCTGAGGAGCAGCAGTGAGGGCGGGGCAACAATACACACAGACACTTGCTTCGTTGATCGCAAGGTGCACACGGGTAATAATACGCGGCTCAAACCCGCCAACGGAGTTGATGTTGGGGCACTTAGAAACACCATTTCGCGCACGGGGGCGCGACGCCCTCCTGTCCGACGGCCACCAAACTGACGAAGTCGGCGATCGTGCGGTTGAGGGCAAGCCCTTGAAGCCCCGCAGCCCCTGACGCCTGTCACAATAGGGATTGAATATATAACGGGGGAACCATCGAGAAACGCGGGCGGGGTGATGCGCCGGCGTCACGCGGAGGAGCGCAATCTTGGCAACATTCAAGATCGAGCTCCTGGCGGCCCGTGCGCTCGAAGCGAGGGGCTGGCGGGGAACCCGCGGCTGATAATACATAGCTAATGCACTTGAGCACACCAGGAGTGGGAAGGCGCCGTCGGAACTCCTCCGGGCCGCGAGAAATCGCAGAGAGGCAAAGTGACGACAAGGTTCCCCGCATAGTTTTGGGGGGCGTGGACCTTCCCTCATTTTTTTTAAAAAAAATACTTGCCCCGGCCCACCCTCCTTTTACGCGTGCGTGTTTTCCATAGGCCTTTCGCCTCGTGGGCCGCTCCTTCCGTCCCAACCCCCCCTTTGCAGCCCCTGCCCGTTGTTGTATCGATTGCTTTGTGCACAAACGCCCACTGCAGGTAAAAGTACCGGCGCGCAGCGACGGTTCTTGGATGTACAGTAGAATGGTTGCTGTCCTTGTTGCCTTTCTCGCCCTCGCTTCCTCTTGCTGTGGGACATTCCTCTTGAGCATGGGGCTGCTGGCAGCTCCTAGTCCAATCCTCTCCACCATGCGCGGTGAAACGCCCATCAGATTCTTGCCCATCGCGGACTACAAGATGCGTTGCCAGGAATGCCAGCAATGCCAGCGTTTGCCCACGTTCAGCGCGTATGGGGGGGGGGGGGGGGGGGGGGGGGGGGGGGGGGGGGGGGGGGGGGGGGGGGGGGGGGGGGGGGGGGGGGGGGGGGGGGG
>NZ_JARLJK010000057.1:0-3054 GCF_031291215.1 Silvimonas sp. | reverse complement strand
GCATAGGAATGATCAAACGCAAAGTTGCTGGCATACGAGGTATCGTTCGCATCCTGTTCGCCAGTGTTGTTATCCAGGTTTTTCGACCACTGATAGCTGCCCAGTACGAACAGCCCGTTGCCCATTCGTTTCTCAACCTTGACCGAGCCGCCGTTGAAGTTTGCGGAGGCTTTGGTACTGGTGGTTAGGATGCCGTGCTGGAACGCCGGAAACGGACGAACACCCACATTAGTCGTGTTACTGACGCCAGGCGAGGTTAAGCCCGGTGTAAGTTCGTCCATATTCTGGTCATACCGCTTCCAAAGATGGTGGGTTCCGACCGCAGTATAAGCCACTTCGACGGTAACGCCTTTGCCAATATCCTTTTGCACGCTGGCGTTCCACTCCATGGTGTACGGCGTGGTGTTATTGGGCAGAATTGAGAACGGCGCAGGCAAGCCGGCCGAGGTGAGCGCCAAGGTCTTTGGATCCGGAAACAGGTTGCTAATAAACTGATTGTTCAACGACTGTTGGTAGTAGAGTGGCGCGGCGTAACGTGTGAACTGCAATTCATTGGTATTGATGTTGTCAAAGTAGATGCCACCGCCAGCACGGAACACGAGACCGGGACGAACTTCATATGCAATACCGATACGTGGACCAAAGCCCTTTTTGTTCGGGTTGATGATACCTGGGTTGAACGTATTGGTTGTCTCGACGTACGGCAGGAAGATTGTAGGAATTGAGCTAAGAGCCGGAACCTTGCTGTACTCAATTTTGCCGCTCGAGGGATTCAGTGTGCCCTCGAGGCCGTTCTGCTCGACGAATGGCGCGCTGTACTCCCAGCGAAGGCCGGCGTTAACTGTGAGTTTGCGGCCTACCTGCCATACATCGGATATAAATGCTCCGTAGGTATTGTCGCGGTAGTGCCCAAGAGTGGTGCCATTGTTGCCAACGCAAATAGTGCAGAATCCGCGCTGGTAGTTTGCCAAAGCAGTGTATGGATTGCCGGTTGATGGGTCGGTCCCGCCACCAGCGCCGAACGTGAAGGTACCCGTCGAGTTGTTATCCGCTCTCAAAATAATACGGCGATTCTGCATCTGGAAACCCGCCTTGAGAGTGTGCTTGCCTTTGATAAAGCTGAGGGAGTCGCCAAAGCTGAGGATGTTTTCGTTACCGCCCTGGTTGGTATAGCTATCAAAAACCTGGCTAAAACCAACGATGGTGAAGGTTGGACGGCCATACAGCGTGGGATCTGTCAGGCCAGATACGTTTGCGAGACCGATCTTTTTATCCCAATTCGTACCCGGGTTGATTCCGACACCAATCTCCCAGTTGTAGTAGGAGTTGTACCCAGCACGTACCTCGTTCACAATGGTTGGTGAAATCAGAAAAGTGTGTCCAATCACCGCATTGCGGCCGATCAGCTTGTTATTGATTCCGCCATTGCCGCCTGTAGAGTTCGGTATATATTCAAGCGAGTTGTAGTCGATATACCGCTCGAACAGCATGTTGCGCGAAGAAAGCGTCTGGTCAGCACGCACCACGTACTCATCAAAGTTGTCGGTCGTGACGGCAATTGAGCTGTAGTTATTTCCACCAGGGAGCGATGGAAGTGCGCCCGCGGTGGTTGGCGTCGGAATGGTCGGCTGCAATACCTGAGTAAACGTATTGGTCGCTGTTCCAAGTTGTGCCGCGGTTGGGTAGAAGGCAAACACCGGCGTGTCCCGGCTCGTGCGAAGGCCCTCAAATGCACCGAAGACAAACATCTTATCTCTTTTGATCGGAAGACCCGCAGATCCACCATACTGCTGGCGACTGAAGTGCGGCTTTACCGAACTACCAATCGCCGCCGGTGTCGCAAAGTAGTTGCGCGCATCGAAGATGCTGTTGCGCGCAAAGTCGTACGCCGAACCATGCAAGGAATTGGATCCTGACTTGGTTACCATCGAGACAACTGCCTCGCCCTGACCGTACTCGGTCGAGAAGGAGTTACGCAGCAGGTTGAACTCCTGCAATGCTTCAACGTCCGGCAAGATCGACATATTATTGAAGCGAACCGAACGGATGTAGGTTCCATCGAGCACGTAATTCGTGGAGCTGGCACGGCCTCCATCAACGGTAATGAAGATCTGGCGCTGACCGTAACGGCCGGGGACGCCTGTCTGCCCCGTCTGCGCAGGAGAAACACCCGGCGCCAGGGTTGCAAGCTGGAGTACGTTACGCCCATTCAACGGCAGGTCGTTGATCTGAGCTGAGCTGATGACCTGACCGACTGTTGCCTCCTGTGTCTGCAACTGCGGAGGCATAGTGGTCACTTCCACCGTCTCGGTTGCCGAGCCAATACTCAGCACCGTCTTACTATCTGAGGCCTTGCCGATCTCCACTTCCAGAGCCTTGATCTCACTGCTCTTGAATCCCGGCTTTTCGATACGCAAACGATAACTCGCCGGGGGAATGTTCGGAATGGACCAGTCACCGCTTTCGTTTGTCGTGGCCACACGTTCGGCACCCGTTGCGTTATTGATCAGGTGCACAACCGCGCCCGCAATGCTGGCGCCGGTTGCATCGGTCACCCGACCCACCGCATCGGAACTGGAACTAGCCTGCCCATAAGCCGACGGCGCCAGAACATTGAGTGCGAGCATGGGCGCAACTCCGATAAGGAGCGCAAAAGACGCACGGCGCATGATGCTCAGCACTGTACCTTCTGCCATTCCCTGCCGGCAGAGTTGCTTGTGGTTAGAGGAGCGTACTTCCTTCCGGACAAACCTGCCCGGAACAGTTTGGACATTCATGAATGGAGCCTCCAGAGTTGCCCGGGCTATGACGAGTCCGGGGTTGGTATCCTGCTTCGCTCAAATTGCTATCTCTGTCATCCTGACGGTGCTGAGATAGTTCTTCTACCGGAGGTCGCCTAACTCTTGGGTTCGACGTACCATCGGAAACTTATCTGCGTACAGGTGTGCAGCTACAACGGAGAGTCGGCACACAAATAAATGCACTCTGCTCCCGTTGAGACAATTGAACATCTGCCTAAGGCAGATTGGCGCATACCAACAGCGCGAAACGAAG
>NZ_JARLJK010000056.1:0-2822 GCF_031291215.1 Silvimonas sp. | reverse complement strand
TCCTCCTGGTGGTTGTGGAGCACGGATGCAAAGTGACCTCCTAAGGATTTTTCTTAGGCAGTGACTTTCGTCTCACGGCAGGGATAAACCAGGCCGACTCAGCCACCCAGCTTTGGCATGCAGACAGCGCCGGTGCAGAGTGCCGCGAACCACTGGTCGTTGGGTCAAAGCAATTGCACAGCCAGAAGCAGCGCGGCGAGAGAATGTCTTAGGCGATTTTGAGTGTCGAACACTGACGTGGCCCCACGACAGCTTGCGACATCCTCGTACCCCGCATGCAAGAGCGTGCTGGCCCCTCACCCCAGACATGTCATGGCTGAGACCAGGCAGATGCGAATGAGCGAGCAAGAGCTTGCGAAAAAAGCTTAGGCGTGTCCGGGTTTGCGGAGCACGTCAGTATATGCACAATATAGTTTGTTTGATGCAGATAGTGTGGTCCCAGTTGTTTGTGCAGTCGGTTTTGTCCATTGAAAAACGGCAAAGTCCCTATCGTCCAGGTTCGTGCTTATGAACAACGCAGACCATGCCATGTCAGTAGCAATAGTGATCATCAATATGTATTGATGTATAAGTACTGCATATGTTCTTTGTTGCTGGCGTAAAACGATCTCAAACGACGCGCAGTCTCCGTTTGATCTCGCGTTTGAAACGGTTTTGCACAGTCAGCAAAAGTCAAGCGTGAGTATAAACGATGTGTACATGTTTGTAATAATATAGTTGATCATGTCGGATGGATAGACGACGTCCCAGCGTTTTATTTCAAGTCCACCGCAGCGTTTTTCGTTTTGTTAGGCGCTCCTTTTTCGCGCTCTTTTCGCCGCCTTCGTATTCACGCACTCTCACACTAATGTTGTCGGATTAGTCCGGAAACCTTCACACAGACATAAAATTACATTCGAATGATACTTATCGATACTGTTTTGTCACAAGCATCATAGTCCTTGCGTTTGAGATGGTCGGCATCGTTTTACCGACCAAGCAAAAAAATCTCGTCCGATCGCCTTCAAACTCACGTTATAAGTAAACAACATAATTACGAGCATACTAATGTTATTCCCTGCATTCTATAGCATATACTGACTGTGTAATCGTCGTTTGAACGTGACTGTTCGTGGCCTTTGGTTGAATTTGTTTTGGCCATGGATTGAGCTCACGCCACGACTAACTATTCAAACATGTTACGAGTATCATATAAAATAGATTAGTCGTATTTAGTAGTCTGCCATGCTTATCCTAACGCGATAGCGACAGTCAGAAAACAGGCTGAACTCTCGCGACGAAACCGCGAAAGCGAGCGCCAGCGAGCTTGAGCGGTGGTCGTCGCGCCTCACAGCTAAGGCCGTTAGTCTCAATAGTCACAAACCTAAGGGTTCCCCCCTTCATCCTGGAGTTGCACGACTCCACCCTAATTCAACTCTCAGTAGCCCTCCTTCCGCGATGTTCAGTCTGGAGGGTCTAGATCATCGATAATATACTTTGAAATGTATATTGAAACATTTCTGAGTACTTTGTTTTTACGGGACGACAGGAAATGGACTATTGACTCACTGTTTTGCGCAAAATTAACGTTAATAAAAAACGTTGCCTCAAGCTGAGTAAAAGGTAAAATCACGTGAAAGTTCACTGACGTGTGAAGATCAAGAACTAAGGTAAGAGTGTACCACAGGATGTGACAGCTGGCGAGCGGGCACAACGCGGCGATGCACGTCCACGATCTAAGCTGACGTCGCTCTGCTCTGTCGCTCTCTGTCTTAGTTCCCTAAGCCACGCGATGTGATGCAAGCGCGCACGACTCCGACCAGACAGCCGACCAGGACGGAGAGACGAATCCTTCACACACCGCAGACGAACCACACTCGGCACACACTCCCAGAGAGTTTCAGCCCGATCCGTGCACGCCTTGGTGCATCGCCACTCGAATGGGGACGAACTGGGACAAGCCGTGACTGCGCCGTCAAACACCGTGAGCTGCCGTCAGGACATCGAGGGTGGAAGAGCTACAACTCTTGTCAGTAAAACTAGATACTTTTACACACAGACTGATGCAAAAATTACGGCCTTATCATGCGTATTCAACAGGTTATTCGAGTTTTGGCTTTGACAGCGATTCCGAGCTGACTAGGAACTTTTGGACACACCTGTACACTCTTTACCTTAGTTCTTGATCTTCACAATTGAAGCTGTTGGCAAGTGTATGCGAATTTTGCTACGGACAGCCTGCTAGCGGGGTGTGCGTGTGGGTCGCACGTGCGCGTGTGTGTCGCGTGTCCATACCCGCTCGTTCCCAATCAGCAGGAGACTGTGCAGGAGGCAAGTCGGTGGAGAGGTAAATGGAGCAAGTTGGAGTAGGAGCGAGCACACGAAGGAGAGGGCGAGCGGGTGGCAGCGGCGGTGTGCGAGTCTGCAGCGCAGCAGCGGTAAGCGATCGCGACGAGCGAGGGCGAATGACTTCCTCCTTCGACTGTTAGTGTCCAGCCGGCGGCGCGCCCGGCGTGGCCGGCCCATGTCGTCGGTTGAGCTTCATGTGCGACGAGATCAAGTGGCCCGACGAGAGCGCCGCCATGAGCGACAGCTCGCCGGCCATGACCGCGGCGCCGATGACGCGAGCGAGCTGACGCGCGTTGTCGCCCGAAGTCTCCGCCGATCCCTTCACGCCGAGGAGCGTCAGCATCGAGCCCTGCGGCGAGAGCTGGGTGCCGCCGCCGACCGTGCCGACTGGGAAGACGGAGAGGGAGACACGAGAGAGCGCACAAGACGCGAGTCAGCAGGAGGCCACCCCCCAACACGCGTGCCTCGCTCAGCTGTCGCGTGTGGGACCCACC
>NZ_JARLJK010000006.1:0-7840 GCF_031291215.1 Silvimonas sp. | reverse complement strand
GTCCCGATAAATTCCTGACAGGGATTTTATAAGGTGGGTGTGAAACTTGGGTTAACCTCTGCGGAACGCCTGGCCGCTTCAAGGGCGGCAGTCGCAACCTGCTCGTTCTCGTCCACGCAAGGTCTGTGGAGCCCAAAGGGGAGGAGCGGACAGTCGTGGCGGAATCTGGAGCGGTAGCGGGAACCACAAAAGCCTCCTAACCATATGATATAATGAACCTCTCGGGGACTGGGTGTAAAAAATGCCCCCAAACATGCCCCCAAAAGGTGTGGATGCGGCCGGATAAGGATGGACGATCACCATATTTCTGGCCGGGGACAGGTGGCGGGAAACGACTGGCAATTGCTTGCAATCGACCGGCTGGGTCTCGTCTGACCCTGCCTGCTGCCGGGCAAACACGGCCCAGGCTACTCTGACTTCAGATTGTCGTTGGCAGCAGCTGTTGTCGCAAGGGTCAGCAGGACACACCCCATGGCTTGCAAGGCCGCCCGATACTCGTTGATCATTCTCTCCAGCCGATCGACCTCCTGTTGCAGAAAGGCGAACGTCTCGTGCGCCTTTACGACCTGGTCGCTCAATTCGGGCAGGAGCTGCTTATCTGTCCGTGGCATTGGCGGGCCGTCCTCGGTGTCCATTTACCCGGCCGCCAGATCAATGGCCCATTGCGCCATCTGCAGGAGGGCTTCCTCACGGTTCATCATGACGCGCCCGGTCTTGATGCCGCCGAAGGCGATGAGGGCCTCTTCCAGCACGTCATAGTCTTGCTGCGAATAATAGAGAACGATCGTGCGCTCCTTCGAGGTGGGGTCTTCACCTCGCAGGATTGTTTCCAACTCTTTGGCGGTGCACTCTTCGGCAAGCGTGAGGAGCTGGCTGCAGCTGTACTTGTCGATGTGCGGTGACAGCATGGCCAGCTTCGTCCAGCCAATCCGCCGCAGTCGGTACTTCGACACGGTGGCGGAGCCAAATGCCCGATCAATCGCGACTAGGTAATACCCCTTCCGCCGACCGAGTTTTGCGGCTTTCAGGGCCTGGTTGAATTCATCCCGATCAATCTCGTATAGTTCGCGCAGCGCACGGCCAATTTCGAGAAAATTTTGCTCAAACTCAATCGCAAGACTTACAGTCAGTTTTATCAATTTCTTTGCGAGCGCCATCATTCCCTCCAGGAAATTTTTAGGACACTCGTATCTTCATATCTGTAAGGCGTTGTTATGAAATAGTTATTCTATCTCTGTTGTTCCTGTTTTTGGACGCGGTGCAAAATGCTTCGCAGTAAAAGGCCCGGAATTTCCGGCGTTTTTTCGGAGCGTTAAAGCTCGGAGCATCGGCTGGGCTGGGAGATGACCTGGCGAGTTCGTTTTTGGGCTGCCAGCCTGACGCCTGTGTTCCAAGTGCAATCAGCCGTCGTCGATCCCGTCGAGCGAGATTTTGCAGTCTGAGACCTGCATATGGCCATGAGCATCGCCAAGGTTCATGCCCCCGAAGCCGTTCTTCGCCCTGAACTTTACATGGAACTCAAGCACCCCGTGCGCGTCGGGCGCCGATCGCATGACATTGATCAGATCGAAGCTGTCCGGATCACGTAGCCCTCTCTGTACGGCATCAACAACGCCTGCGGGTGCGCCATCGACCTTGTTGAAGCATCGATCGTAGGCTGAGGTGTCTGGCTGATCGGGGCACAAGGCGTTGGCATCTTTCATCAGATCATCCGGCACCGGTGGATCGAATGTGCCGTCTCGCCCTTTCTTCAGGGTCTTGAGTATTGATTTCCAGCCAGCGTCCTGGGCCGTGCCGTTCAATCCATATTCCTTGCCGTCTGGCATAGTGAGTGTCAGCATCGGCCAAGCCTTTGATCCGTGGCATTGTAGCTGGACCTGATCGACCTTTGGCCATGGCCATGCGTCGCTGGCAAAATCGGTACGCAGGAAGAGTCCTCCTTCCATACGGTGTTGCCTTGCTTCGGCTGCTACACGTGCTGCGTATTCTTGGGGGTGCATCCAAGCATCGTAGTCGTCCGAGAGAACTGCATAAGCGATCAAGCCGGCTACGAGGGCAATAAACCCAGCGATCAGATAGACCGAAAACACGAGTAGTCCGGGGCCAAAGTGTTCACCCGCAATCTTCTGCATGATCGTCATCTCGTTCACATTTCCAGGTTTGGCAGCCGGACCGGCGGCTGGTTGCGGCACTAACCCAATCAGGGCGACCGCTGGATACATCTCAACTCGTTAAAATGAGACTTATAAGTCGTGGGCTGAACAGTCGCATCGGTTGATTGCACATGCGCTATGGAAGTGCGCAAACGCATTGGCTGGAACCTTCGACGCCTGCGGGCGGAGCGTGGGCTGACCCAGGAAATTTTTGCCGCCGACAGCGGACTCGACCGCGGCTACATCAGTGGCGTCGAACGAGGCGTCCGCAATCCATCCGCTACAGTGCTTGCCCGGATTGCTGACGCGCTTGGCGCCGATGTTTCAGAATTGTTCGATCTCGCGAAGGCAAAGGCGTTCGCCACGCGACGTTGATCAATCCAGCGCCGGTTCGAACTTCCAGTCGGATTTCCTCAGCCAGTCCTTAACCCGCAGCGTATAACAATCGGAGTCGGAACACCTGTTCACGGTCCGGGGCCGCTCATGCGCATCATCTTCAGCCGCAAAGGCTTTGACACCGGTTCAGGTGGAAAGCCGTCACCGATTGTGGATGGTCGGCCGATCAGCTTGCCGATCCCGGCGACCCGGAACTCGCGCACGACCTATGCGATCTTGGCCTTGGCGACATCGTCCATCGGGTCACGAAGGGCCGCATCGGACCTGGCAATCTCTGCCACGCAGACCCGTGGTTTACGGATGGGCAGTGTGCATTCGGGCAGTCGAGTGCGGCACAAGGCCACCTGAACAACAATGGTATCGGACCCGGCGATGTGTTCCTGTTCTTCGGGCTCTACGCCGATGAGGTGACCGGCGAGCCCCACCACCGCATCTTTGGCTACTTGAACGTGCGGGAAGTCATTTCACCAGGCACCCAGCCCGATCCCGACGACGCTCCTGCTTTCGCACCTGATCACCCCCACTTCCTGGGCGAGCACGACCGCAACAACACCGTCTATGTCGGGCCGGGGCAGACATGCGCCGCCGCCACTGATGCACTACGCCTGACCCAACCGGGTGGACCTCTGGGCCACTGGTCAATCCCAGAATGGATTTCCCGGCACGGGCTGACGTATCACGAGAAGGCTTGGCGATGGCCAGCCCCTGGCACGCTGTTGAGCGTCGCGCGCGGGCAGGAGTTCATTTGCGATGTCGGCAACGATCCGGAGGCAGCAGCGTGGCTTGCAGAGATCATTGCCGAAATCGACGGGCACACGGCACCGCAAGAGCCAGCATCTGCCAGCGGTTCAACCGATGAAGTCATCCTCGCTCTGTTGCGCCAACCGGAACTCCATCGAAGAGATGAGCAGCGAAACGACCCGTTCTGGGAGTTTGGCAGTTTCGGTCTCACCGGCTGCCATCGCACCAATCTCCTGCACCCCCGCCGCGCGCACGAATTGAACGGTCGATGCATCGCCTTTGCCCAAGGCGGACCGAGTGGCTTCCGGCCGGTGTATCTGACGCCGCCAATTTCAATTCGGCATCATGCGCATGTCTGTGAGGTGACCTGGCCGGCGTCAAAGCCGCTCCGCTACAATTCGGCGCCGATCCTGATCGACAACCGTGGGTGTACCGATTTCCCCGCGCTGCTGGATGAATTGCACGGCGGCGCCCGAACCTCCCTCGTCGGCCAGTTCGCGAGCAATTTCCGATCTCGCAAACAGCCGGTATCGCCGGAACTGGGGGCTCAGCTGCTTGATGGCTTCAACGCGGCGCTCGAAGGCGGGGCTGCGAAAGCCAGTCACTATACCGATTGCCTGCCCCATTTGCCGCCGATGGTCGATCGGCATCGCAAACGGACATACGAGGAGTATCTCGCTGGTGCGCGAGGTGAAGTGCAGGTCCCGAAGAAACGGCGTCGCTGCTGAAGCGCAACTGATCGCGAGAGACAGATTTGCGGCGAATTTACGTCCTGGCTTTCAAGCAGGTTGGGACCTGACGGGTGACCTTCAGATGGATCGTCCACGGCAGGGCCGGTGTGCAATTAATGTCATTCAATGCGACCCTTACCGATGGGTTGCACTACCTCTACGGATGTATGCGGGAGCTGCTTCTGATTGTCCCGCGTGTACGATAGCTGTCCGGCGGATTGTGGCGGATTTCGGAGTCCGTTGAACCCTCAGTTCCGTGAAATCACGTTGTCCCCCAAAATGTCGCGGAGACAGTGCGGGACGAGTTTACCAGCGGCCCCTTCTGGGAGGGGGCACCGCCGACCAGCGCAGAGGTCGCCCCCGACAATCACCATCCGACCAAGGTGGGCATTGGTGACCGGGCCGATCTCCTCGTTCAATTTGTCGGGTTGGGAAGCCGTCCACCTACTGGTGATTGTACTGTTCACAAATCCGAGGATTTTCTTCCACGGGCCCTGAGCCTGACGAGGGCCTCTACCGCACGTTTTACGCACTCCCCGCGATCATTAAGGAATATAGCGGAACCGTCATATGGAATGACCGAAACATGGGCAAGGCGGCTCGCCCGTAGCTTATGTCCTACAATTTGTACTTCGGCGTAAGAGAGTTGAGCTGCTTGGCGATACCAGCATATCTCCATGATTTTGTTTTTGAACAAAGCGTTATAACGTCACGCTCTAGTTGTGACATCGACAACGCGAAATCAGCAGCCTCCTCGTCGGAGATTTTGAGAGGTATGATCACACCGAACTCTCCTGCCCCAACATGTGCGTGACCCTGACGGCTGATCCAGATGTTGTCCCCGGTGCCCCGATGTTCGCAGATGACGTTTTACCAGCCGCTGACGATCTGACAGGTAGGCGCGCTCTGCTCTCGGTGAATGTGCTGACTAGGGCCTCCATGGTCAAGCCCTTGCCCTATCTCGCCTGACAGACGAGGGGCGCGAAGAGGTTTTCCATATCGAAAATCGGGCCTTGCACCTTGCCGTATCCGGCGACGTTGATGCGTCCAGTCATGTCAACGCCGATGATGAACCGGCGGCTACCATGAACAAGGCCGCCAGCGACGGCACCATCACCAGTTCGTATTCGCGCGGGGCCTGCGGCGTCGATGGCGGGTTCCAGCCTTCTGCAACCATGCTCATCCAGATCGGGCTGCCATCATCACGGCGGTCTGGTTCCCATCCGAGGTTCTGACAAAGACGGCGGGCAAGACGACCATAGGCCAGGTTGGCTGCAGTGGGCTTGTCGATGTTCAGGGCGGCTTGAGCGACGGCGCGCATGGTGACCGAACGGCGCGGGGCGTTCGCATGGAAACACAAGATCGCTTCCTCGGTCGGCGAAAGGCCAATGGCTTCGATGGCCGTGCTGAATTGGTCCGTTTCGGGGCGTGGACGCAACGGGCGCGGTCTGGCCCATGCCGCGATCAGCGACTCGGGGTCCAAGGTCAGTTCGCGCCACCAAGCGGGGCCTTCCAGGCGCTGGCGGATGAAGGGCACATCTACGGGCTGGCCGGCTACAATGGCTGCAGCCATTCGTTTACGGTTGGACGCCGAATAGTGGTCAGTGAACTCGCGCCCATACCCCCCAGCATCGACATGGCGGCAGAACAGCTCCCACTCGCCAGCCGGGGCCTTGAAACGCTTGTGGATGCGGCCGTGGCAGGCGTTGCATAGGGGATAGGTCTGCGGCGGCGCGACCGTCACGGGGCTGGAATAGTCTTCCGAATGCCATTGGTTGCGTGGGCGATCCGGGTCACCACACAAGCCGCATGGCTGCGGCGGTGCCATGGTATCGAGTGTGGCAAGATAGGCTTTGAGCGGCTTGCCGGTGGAGTTGCGCTGCCGTCCGTCGTAGCCGTTGTAGAAGGTTTCAACCATATCAGCATATTAGCAGATAGACCTTAAAGTTGCGTCAGTCTCGAACACCCACTCTGGTCGGACGACAAAGAAACGCCAAAGCGGTGCATGCGAATGGCATGCAATCAAAACTGCCTATTCGCACGCTGAAGAATGTGGCGACGCCTTGATGGTCCTGAAGTCGTTGCCGGTCCACTCGAAGTAGGCGAACCCGCGGCAGTCTGCCGGGGTGCCGGAGTAATCCCTTGCAGCTCCCTTCCAGGCGGCCTTCAGCAGTCGGCTTTCCACGTGATATTCAACATCCAAATCCGAATTGGCCTCACCGCCCACGGGCAGCGGGACAACCCGTCCGTCCTTCAGGTCTATCGCGTAGCCCATCGAACAATCCGTGCCGCAGCCGAATTGTGTGATCGCCACACTGCCGGCAAACACGGGGCCCCGCTTCGCACCATCGGTGATCATGGTGCGGTACCTGCGGAAATCTCTCTGCGCGCCCGCAAAGTTTGGCCGCACCCATGGGCCATTGTATGGCATAGTCGAGAAATCCTGGAACTTGTATTCGGTCAAGCTGGCCGCGGTCGGAAAGCTGTCATCACCCCCGGAGGCCGGCTGCGGCAACGCGGCCGCTCCAGCCTGGGGCTGGGCAGCAAGCGGTTCAGTCGTACCACCGCCATTCTGCACTGATGAAGCGGCTGGCGGGGTGTCCTTGTCTTCAAAGATGTTCTGCGGCAGCTCGATCTTGATGAGCTTCCAGGCAAAGATGCCTCGGCGCTCAAATAGAAGCGATGGGCCTTTTTGCCCGGATTTCCTGTCCTTGTTGTTTACCCGAAAGCGGTTGAGGCCCAGAAATTCCTCATCTGAGTCGTAATCTGGCATTTTTTTGCCATCATCGGCCTGTGCTTCACCCGGCCTTTGGCCTTTCATCAGAGCCGCCAGCCCGTCAGGAGTGACGTAAGCGTCGATAGCCTTGTCCAAGATCGCGGGCATGATCAATGCACCTAAAGCAGCGAAAGGGTTACCTTTCGTGTCCGGGTCCGTTTTCATTTTACGAATAAAAACGGCCGAAAGCTGTGACTTGAGGCTTTCCTTCACGGCGGCGATGTCCACATCGGCTTCGATCCTGTCGGTATCCCCGCCCTGCAACGCCTGCCTCAAATCACGTGCGGCCAGATAGGGTGAGCCAAGGTAAGCCAGGATGAAGCCCGCCACCGCTAGCACAAGAACCCAAACCCACGGCTTGCGCATGAACATTCTCCTGGCGAATACCCCACGATCTGTACACGTTTGGAGATACGTGCAGACATGGCAAGCAAGCAATGCCCTGTTTCCCCTTCTATTTTCGATATTTCAGCTACATTGCAGTCGATAGTGTGCGTAATTGCTGCACGGGCATCTATCCCTTGGCGCTGAAAAGTCAGTTTCCCCCATCAGGCCAATGATGGTTGCAAAACGCGAACCAAGCGAGCGGGAACTTTCTGAAGGTCTTTTCCCGTGCTTTCGACATTTTCGGAAATGAGGTGCTGGATGAACAGCATTTCGTTTGCACCGCCTACAATACCTTCGGGATCGGCGGGGCAAGCTATCAATTGCAGCGCGCACCATTCGGAACCCAAGTGGAGGGTCAGGAGATCAGAGTCCCGCCTGCGCCAGTCGGCTAGATGGAGCGACCAAATTCCTGGCTCGATTGCCCGCACTTAATTGTCCGTAGATGATCGACGTGCTAGGCGTCGCTCGCTTCCTCAGAGAGCGGGGAAGTGGGGCGTGGAAACCCCAGATCAGTGAAACTCGGTCGCCAGTTTTGGTCACGTCCCGGGACGTGGTGTAGGTTATGACGATAGCGCTGCTGGCTGGCTGCGCGCTTTCGATATAGCGCTGTAGCAGTCAGCCAGCAGCGCGGGTGGCCATCGAGAGTTTCGGATAGG
>NZ_JARLJK010000055.1:0-1095 GCF_031291215.1 Silvimonas sp. | reverse complement strand
CTGCGAGGCAGGAGAGCATCAGCACGACAAGCACAGGTGCACTCGCGCTGGCATTCTCAGCGAGGGCTCACCGCAGGCAAGCAACAAAGCAGCTCCACCGGTGTGCGAGTGGAGAGCTTCAGGCGAAGCAACGACCAGCAGCGGCATGCCGATGTCCACCCGACGGCGCGCGGACGAATCGCAAGGCGAGCGGCCGCGTGAAGAATGGCAAGCTGGCGCCTCGTTCGAAACCGTGACAGACGAGAGAAGCTCTGCGGCAGCTCCAACAGCAGCAAGGTGATAGCTCTGGCTACCCACATGGGCGCTTCGAAGAAGTGCGGTGCCCCCCAGGCGCTCATGAGCGGTAGACTGCAGACCTTACGCATGAGATTCATACACCAGCACCGCTTCAAAGCACCGCCTGTTTTGCGCTGCTGCCTGCCTCAGTACCCTGCTCAGCCTGCAAGTCCCAGCCGGGAAGCGATGCCTGCAAGCGACGCCGATCAGCGGAGCTGTCGATGCGAAGGCCAAGCCAGCTCAGCCAGCAAGCAGAGCTCGCAAGTGCAGCCGATCAGCGACGCCAGCGAGTGCAGCCAATCAGCCACACCCGCTGGCGTGCGATAACCAGACGCTGCCTCGAGTTCAGCGCTGCATACGAACTCGGTCAAGCAGCAACGCTCATCGGCCGTGCCCTCCAAGCGTGGCCCCTTTGCCGCGCCGCCCGAGCCGTCAGCGCGGCCGACAAGCCACACCAGTCGGCAAGGCATGCATGGTGGCCAGTAGGCAAGGCATGGGGATCGAGCAAGGATCGAAATGTTGAAAGGTACTTGCGAATGTTCTGTCGCACGAGCTGGGAACATGAGCGAGCCGGCGGTGCAGCCGGACCGACGGGCAAGCCGAGGCGCAGTTCAGGAAGCCAACCGATAAGAGGCATCGCCGACAGCGTTGGTACCAGCGGCAAAGCCAATAGGATGTTCATCAGCGGCGCCTGTCGGCAAAGCGTGCGGCCGGTTATCTGCCGCTGCTCCACTCGCCCATCTCCACCCCTGTTCGAGCTGCGGACTGGACTGGTCACTCCGCGTGCCGCTCGACGACACGTCAGCCGAACATACCGCG